>NZ_JASPCQ010000012.1:0-52639 GCF_030230305.1 Actinotignum sanguinis | reverse complement strand
GAACATCAGTCATAGTCATAGTTAATCCTCAATTTCTTACTCAAATCAAGCATTTACACAAACTATTTGACACCCTCTACGATTTTTGATCCGAATTTGTGCGGCAGCTATTTTTACTCGTTCTGGATCCGTGATAAGCCGTTCGGGATCAATGTCCGCATCGCTTTCAATTTCGGCAAGTAGTTCCTCGTCTGTTCTCATTGTTAGAAGCCTTTCCGTTCGAGAAACTTGCGCTCGACACCGAGCCGTCATCGCGTGAAAATCTCCCCGCAGCATCGCCCAGGGGCATACATTGAAGAACATCTTGACCCATGTTGAGCCGCTCGCTACCAGTATTGGGTAGCCGGGGGCGGGTAAAAAGTAGGAGCCAGCTATCCCCTCGGTGGGGGAAGAGGATCCCTGACCCTCTTTTCGCCGGCATCTCAATACTATCAGCGTGTAAATCTATCTCGCAGTCCCGAACGGAGGCGCTGTTCCTCAAATCGCCCCTTTTATTTTCGTCGCGTACCCCGGTTTGGGGGTACAAATCTCCACCCCTTGGGTTGTACCCCCAAAAGTACCCCCGAAGTACCCGTAAGTACCCCTAAAGACCGGTCAAGAGTGGCTACGGGGGAGCGTTCCAAGCCCCACCATTCCCCGACTTTCCCGCGCCAGCTCAACAAAAACTAAGCCCTCAGGCCGATTTCTCGACCTGAGGGTTAGATCGCATGCGGAGAGTAAGGGATTCGAACCCTTGGTGCGGGGTCGCCGCACAACGGTTTTCAAGACCGTCTCATTCGGCCGCTCTGACAACTCTCCAGGCAGCGCCGCCCACGCGGGCTGCAAAAGGCAAGTTTAGCTTAGTTTCGCGCGCTGCCACACCCGCCTGGATTCTAAATCGGAATGCAACAGCGCTGCGGTGCTATCTATAGCGCCACCACCTACGCCGCCGGCACCGCCACGTCAAGTTCTGGGCCAAACTGCCCCACAGCCCCAAACTCACCCACCGGCGTGAACTCCGGCAGCAGGATGCGCTCCATCAGATGCGCATCCATATCCGCCGAGTGGTTACCGGAATGGGTCATGCCGGTGTCCTCAAATCCCTGGCGAGCGTAGAAGCCGCGCAGCGGGCCCACGCAATCCAGGCGCACCCGGTCGTAGCCGTAGGTGACTGCCAGCTGGGCCATCGCGGCCAGGATCGCCCGCCCGGCGCCCTTCGCCTCAACGGCCGGATTGGCCATGAGGGTGTGGAGGTAGAGGGCGGGCCTGTCATCGAACCAGATGAGCGGGTCGGAATGCAGGGCCCGCACGGCGGCGGTGATAGTGCCATCGGCCGCGCGCAAAGCCCAGAATTCGCCGGCGTCTACCTGCTCGGCGATTTTCCACACCGGCAGCGAGCCGAGGGGCCACTGGCTGTTACCTGCGGCGGCCATAGTTTCTTCGATGGTGCGGCGGATGGTGGCGAGGGTGGGGATATCCTCACGCGTGCACCGGGTCAGGTGAGTCAATTGAGTGGTCATGAGAGTCGTCGTCCTCCGCAACTCGGTCCCACAGGGGAAATTCGGTCAGGAATTAGCCAGCGCTTGGCATGCATGAAGCAAATATGCGCTGCTGTTAGGTTGGGTTGGGGGTGGCGTCGTCGTACCGGACGAAACACCGGGGGTGTCACGCGGTCATGGGCCGCTGAACGCTAGCGTAAAACAAGAAAAGTCTTCAGTGCAAGCTCTAGTAACGGTCAAGAATCGGTATCGTTGCTGTACGCGAACAGCTGGAAACGCGGGTGGTACCGCCCGGCCTCGCTTGCTGCACACAGGATTTTACACAGCGCGGCGGCCCTGTCAAAACGTGGTGTGCACCACCGGCACGTGTCTGCCGTGAATGAAGGGCGACGACGCCGCGCCTACCGCCCACCAGCCCTGTTATCCCGCGGAAACGTGAGCGGCGGCGCCCCAGCGCCGGGCCGCGGCATTAAGTCTGACAACCACATAGGATGGTGCCATGACTTCTCTACATAAGGACCCGCACAATGATCGTGCGCAGGCCACCGCGCCCAGCGCTGGCGCCGCGGCTGGCCGTTCGGCCCGCGCGCTCGTCACCCGTACCGCCGACCGTGATTTCCGCATCCCGGCCGTGCTGCATCGGGATAACCAGCTGACCGTCTTCTTCGATGAACGCCCGCATCCGAGCGGGGATTTTGACTGGGAAAACCTGGGTGGGGCAATGGCTGCCGACCTGCCTAATCCCAACCGTATTTGCTATATCACCGCCAAGCTCCCCGCGCCGGGCACGCCGCTGCGCGCGCAGGACCTTGAATTTTCCGCTCCGCTCCCGGTTCCGGGAACTCCTGCGGTGTGCGGGGATCCGTGTGTGGCCGGCGCTCCGGTAGCCAGTGCTACGGGCGCGGATGCCGCAGCGCCAACCGCCGCCGGGAACGATGCCGGCATCACCCTGGCCTACGCCGCCTCGGAAGAAATCGGCTATTTCGGCTCCCGCTTTGATGGCCCGCGGCTGGAAGCTTGGATCGCCTGGGGGACCAGCCTCGATTCTCTGAGCCATACTCGGGTGGACGATGAGCTCTATAGTGAGCTGCGTTGCGATGGTCTTTTCGCCACCTCCGGCTCCACCCCGCTGCTGGGCGATACCGCGCTTCTCCCATACGTGACGAACCGCGGCGGGGAGGCGGTTATCTACGTGGTGCATGTGCGCGCAGGCAAGATTGTGGCGATTTCCGAGCCGATCCGCCCGGTGGGTACCCCCGGCTTGGACGAAACCACCCTCGAGGTATGCGGGGGAGAGGTCATCGCGAATATCCGCCTCCAGGGTTGCGGTGGGCGCGTGGTGGCACGCTCGAGCGATGGCCTGAGCTGGTCTGAACCGCAGCCCCTGAACTTCCCCGATCCGGGTTGCAATGCCAAGCTCATCACCTGCGGAGATGGCACCGTCCTCATCCATCCGCATTCGGATACCGCGCGGGAGAACGGCGCTATTATTGACGACGCCGGACGCCTGCTCCGCTCCCTGGGCCCGGGCGAATTCGGTTACTCCGACGCGGTGTGGCTCGCGGATAACCTCGCCGTCGTTTTTGAACGCGAGAACTCGCTCTACCTGGACCTGATCCCGGGCGAGGAACTGCGCTAACTAAACCGGAAACGTAGCCGCGTGGCACGCCACGCAACGGGGCCGGGTGAGCTGGAAATCCAGCCCACCCGGCCCCGGTTTGTATCTCGCTTATCGCGCCGCGAGGTGCTTCTCAGCGCGAGGTGCTTTTTTCAGCGAGATGGGGAGCGCTTAGCGCCGCACGCCAGGCGTGTCGATGCCATCGCCATCCCAGTCACCAATGAGGAGCTGATCGCCGGGCTTGCCGTAGGCGACGCTCATCACGGTATTGCCCTGCGCATCGGCGGTGTAGATGATGTTGCCGCGGCGCACCCCAACGGTGTCCACGCCGTCGCCATCCCAGTCACCCACGATGACCTCATCGCCCACGCGGCCGAAGCTGAAGACAGCGTCCGCATTTCCGGATTCCAGGGAGTTCTTCACGAAGAACTGGTTGCCGCGTACCGCCGCGAAGGTCGCGATGCCGTCGCCATCCCAGTCACCGGAGATGAGGGTATCGCTGGCCTTGCCGTAAGCGATGACGCTATCGGCATTGCCGCTGGTCAGCGAGTTCTTCACGAACACCTTATTGCCGCGAATAACCGCGAAGGTGGCCTTGCCGTCGCCATCCCAGTCACCCACCACAACCTTATCGCCGGCCTTGCCGTACGAGAATACGGTGTCGGCGTTGCCGCCGCCCAGGGAGTTCTTCACGAAGAACTGGTTGCCGCGGCGCACAGCAACGGACTTGCGGCCGTCACCGGTCCAATCGCCCACGAGGACTTCGTCGCCGGCACGCCCATAGGAGAAGACGAGGTCAGCAACTGTGGATGTCCACGAGTTCGAGAGGTAGTTGGCGTTACCGTGCGATTCGGGAACCGCGGGTTCGCTCGGCTCCGGTGTCGGTTCCGGGCTGGGAGTGGGGCTCGGGTCCGGAGTGCCCGGCGTCGGGTCAGTGCCCGGAGTCGGTTCTGGCGAAGGTGCCGGCTTATCGGGCGTCGGATCCGGCTTGGGGCTCGGATCGGGAGTGCCCGGCGTGGGATCGGTGCCCGGAGTCGGCTCGGGTTCGGGGCTCGGCTCCACGCAGGTATCGGAAACCTCGGTCATCTTGTACACCGCGATTTCTGCGGCGGAGGCCAGGGAATCGGCGGTGCGCCCGTAGGTGCCGGTAATGCGCAGGCGCAGGAACTTGGTGTCCTTAGTGTCCACGAAGAAGGTTGCCGGCTCCGGCGAATTCTCGAAGGTGCCTTCGGCAATCTTCACCGCGCTCTCAGCGTCCTTACCGGCCCACAGTTCCGCGGAGCGGATGCGGCCGTTATCCCCGCCGAAGCTGCGCGGGTGCACATCCACCCGGCCGATATTCTCAGCCTGGGGCAGTGCCAGATCAATATCCAACGGCAGCTTGATCGTGGAGCTCCACGGGCTGTGCCAGATGGTATTGAGATCGCCATCGAAGAGGTTATCGGTGCCGTTATCCTCGCGGGTAGTTTCTGCTGCCACTTCATTCGCGAGCTTCACGCCCGGCACGTAGACCGGCCGCGATTCGCACTTGCGATTGATGAGGGTGACCTCGGCGAAGCCATTGGCCGCCACCTTGTCACCGGAAGTAATACGGAACGGGATGGTTTGATCACCCGAACCGGCCAGTACCTTCGCGCCAATGGTTACCGGCACCTGAACAACGCGGGTTTCCCCGGCCTTGAGGGTGCCCAGCTCCACGGCTTCGGCTTCCCACCCGGCGGGCAGCTCACCGGGGGTGGCCACCACACCAGCGAGATCCTCGCTGCCCATATTCGTTACCGATAGCGGAATCGTGGACTTACCGCGATACACCTTGGCGTTCTCCGCGGGTACCGCGGAAACAGGCAGAGAGTTCAGCCAATCCAGGGTGAAATGCGCGTAGAGCATGTCGTTGTTATCGCCCTCGTAGAAGATGCCGTACCGGCCGTCATCCATGGCCCACATCGTGGAGTACGACATGGCACCGCGCTTGAACTGCTTACCAACTGACCACGTGCGTCCGTCGTCGTACGAAATACGCACGAGGCCGTTCGAACGCGAGGTCGCGGACGACGAGGAGTACAGCAAAATCTTCGCCTGCGCGCTGCCTTCCGGAGCGTTCGGGAACGCGCGGATAATCGAGGCGTTATTGCGCGGGTCGGGCAGCTGCCATTCAACCTGCATCGGGGTGTAGGTCTGGCCGCCGTCCTTCGAGAAGGCGATCTTGCGGGCCATGATGCCGTCCGAGGACCGCGAGTTGAGCATGACGGTGCCGTCGGAAAGCTCCACGACCTTGTTCTCGTCCATGTTCCCGTAGACCGGCTGGCCGGGGGTCCAGGTGGCGCCGTTGTCATCCGAGTAGACGGAGACGGCGGCGTAGCCCTTGCCGTTCGGCATGGTCATCGTGAACTGCTGGATGAGGCGGCCCTTATGCGGGCCGTACTTGAGCTGGATACCAGCGCCGGAGGCCGCGAAGCGGGAGCGAATATTCTCATCGAAGGTGATGTCCTTGGTGATGAGACGCGGCTTCGACCAGGTCTGGCCGTTGTCATCGGAGTAAACCACCTGCGCGTGCAGGGCCCGCCGGTTATCCGGATCGGTGCCCGGCTGGGAATCCTGGAAACGCACATCGTAGGAGAACACCGAGAAGAGGAAAATACGCCCGGTTTCTTCGTTCACCACGAAGGAAGGATCCGAGAAGCCGTACTTATCGGCGTCGCGGATATGTCCCTTGCCCTGGAGGATTTCCTCCGGTGCCGTCCACGACTTTCCGTTGTCCTTGGAGATACGGAGAGTGATGTGATTCGGGTTGGGGGAGTCCATGCAGGAATCCGGGCGGCCGTCATAAGCCGCGAGGATCCAGCCGTTATTCGCTTGGGCGAGGGCCGGAATACGGTAGCAGTAGTTGTCCTTATCCCCGGCACGCGCGAGGCGCACGGTTTCCATATCCCCACGTTCGGTGGGGATAGTGGCCGGATCGGGCCGCTTACCAATCTCCTCGTTGATCACCTTGATGGCGGGCAGCTCGGCACGGATATTATCCTGAAGCACCCGCGTGCCCTCGCGATCCTCCGTGGCGCGGAAGACCACGTAGGGGGTGAAGGTGCCACGCTTGGCATCTTCGGCGGTCACCTTGTAGGTGATGGTATTGCAGCCCTTGGTATCTCCGGCCGCCAGATTACCCCAGCGGCAATTCGGGGTGCCGGTGGTCAGGAAGCGGTTGAGGTTGGACTGGTAGGGGAAAGCCGTGATCGTGCGATCTGAGGTATTCGTGTAGGAGACACGGAAGGTCAGTTCCTGGCCGATGCGCAGCGGTTCTCCACCGTCATCGGTGCGCTCGAAGTCCACGGTCATGTACTGCTGGGGTGCGGGGGTTTCCCCTTCGCGTTCCTCCAGCCGGGCAATCGCGCTGGCGTTCACCCCGACCTTGCCTTCCACATTCACAACGAAGTCAAGCCCGATATCGTCGTCGTACGCGACAGCATCATTACCGATGGTGACCGGAATAGAGACCGTACGGGTTTCGCCGGCCTCCAGTTTTCCGATCTGTACCTGCTCAGCGGACCAACCGCGCGGCAGCCACAGCGGCGCCATAACCGGATTTTCGATGGCGGTGCTACCAAGATTAGATACGTTGATCTTCACCTTCGCTTCACCGCGGTTGACCACCACGCGCTCGGGGGTGGTGGAGAGCGGTACCGAGTTCAGCCAATCGAAGCCAAAGTGGGCATAGAGCATGTCATTGTTATCGCCCTCGAAGAAGATGCCGTAGCGGCCATCTTTCATCGCCCACATCGTGGAGTAGGCCATAGCGCCCTTCTTGAAGAGCTTGCCCACCGACCAGCTTTCGCCGTCGTCATAAGAAACGCGGATGAGGCCGTTGTGTCGCCCGTCTGCGGAGGACGAGGAGTAAAGCAGAATCTTCGCCTTATCGCTGCCCTGCGGCGCGTTCGGGAAGGCGCGGATAATCGAGGCGTTGTTATGCGGATCAGGCAGCTGCCAATCGATTTGCATGGGGCTGTAAGTCGCCCCGCCGTCCGTGGAATACGCAATCTTGCGGGCCCACACATTATCCGAGGAACGAGAGTTAATCATGAGAGTGCCGTCGGACAGCTCCACGACCTTGTTTTCGTCCATGCCGCCGTAAACAGGCTGGCCCGGGGTCCAGGTCTCGCCGTTGTTATCCGAGTACACGGAAACCGCCGCGTAACCGCGGTTATTCGGCATGGTCATCGTGAACTGTTGAACCAGGCGGCCCTTGTGCTTGCCGTACTTGAGCTGGATACCAGCGCCGGAAGCGGCGAAGCGGGAACGAATGCCCTTATCGAAAGTGATGTCGTTCGTGATGATACGGGGCTCAGACCAGGTCTCGCCATTGTCATCCGAGTAGACCACCTGTGCGTGCAGCACATTGCGATCCTTGGGATCCGTGCCCGGGCGTGAATCCTGGAAACGCTTGTCATAGGAGAAGACGGAGAAGAGGAAAATACGGCCGGTTTCTTCGTTCACCACGAAGGACGGATCGGAGTAGCCGTACTTATCGCGGCTGTAAAGGGTGCCCTTGCCCTGGAGGACTTCCTTCGGCTCGGTCCACGATTTCCCGTTGTCCTTGGAGATACGCAGGGTGATGTGGTTCGGGTTGGGGGAGTCCATGCAGGATCCGGGGCGGCCGTCGTACGCGGCCAAGATCCAACCGTTATTCGCCTGTGTGAGAGCCGGAATACGGTAGCAGTAGTCTTCCTTATCGCCCGCGCGTGCCAGGCGCACGGTCTCCATATCCTTGCGCTCGGTGGGGATGGTGGCCGGGTCCGGTTCCTTCGGGGCCTGCTCGTTAATGAGGGTTACCGGGGCCAGTTCCTGGCGGATACCTTCCTGGAGGACTTTTGTGCCGTTGCGATCTTCGGTGGCGCGGAATTCCACGAAGGGGGTGAAGGTGCCGGTCGCTGCATCTTCGGCTGTCACCGTGTAGGTAACCTTCGTGCAGCCTTTGGTTTCGCCGGGCTTGAGATTGGCCCAGCGGCAATTCGGTGTTCCATTGGTGAGAACACCCTTGAGATTCGACTGGTACGGGAACGCCGTGATGTTTCGCTTCGAGTGGTTCGTGTAGGTAATTGCGAACGTCATCTTTTGGCCGATGCGGAGCTCATTCCCGTTGTCATCGGTTCGTTCAAGGGTGAGCGACATGTAGTTCGCGGCGTTCGCGGTATTTTCCGCCTCCGAAGCTGCGGTGCTTTCGGCGGCTCTGTTAGTAGGTTCGGTTGCCGTTTCGCTGTTTTCTGGCCTGCTCTCCGCGGCGAGAGCGCTTGACGTGCCTGATTCTAATTCGTCAGCAGTGAGGGCCGGCGGCTGCGCAGTCTCGAGGACTTCCGCTGCCTGAGGTTCGGGCTGCGGGGGCGTTTCCCCCGGGCTGGCCCACGCTGTCAACGGCGTGACCGTGAGAGCAACCGTGGCTGACAGTGCCACGAATGCACTCCACCCACGCCGGGCGCGAGGAGTTGACATTGTGCTGTTACCTTTCTGGCAGACATCATCGTCTCGTCTGACGCTATTGTCAGACAACAACGAAAATAGCACAGCAACTCCGCGCTTGGAAAGTATTGTCAGACAACACTGCCTAGTGGAACAGCGTTCCGGCCGCATAAAACAGCGTTTCGGGCATGCAGAACGACGTTGTGGTCATGCTGTGGAACGTTGTTTTGGTGGATGTCGCGGCCGTGGCGGGTCTATTTCTCCGCGTTTCGGTACGACGGCGCAGCGCAGTCGGCACGTAGCTCCGCAAAGCAGTTCAATGCCACGGTAAGAATATCCGACATGGCCAGATAGCGCTCCACCGGGGCTCCGCTACAAGCCTATCGGGATGGGAATGCCGAAACAATGATTCTGGCTCACGCCATAATTTTTAGTTTGGAACTGAAGGATAAAAGCGTGCGGGCGGAGGGCACTCGGGCTACTGGCCGCAAACAGAGATCCAGCCCGCCTCGACCGAAGTCGAGGCGGGCTGAACGATTATGTATATTCTAGCCAGCTTTGGGAGCCGTGGACAAAATGCGAATCCCGCCTCACAACACCCCGGAAACCCGCGACGTTGGATCTGCAATATCGGCAAAGGAGGCGGCTCGCTGCGCCCGCGCGGCAATATCCGCAGCCCGCTCGGCCCGCACGGCCCGCTCAGCCTCGCGCTGCTGGGCAGCGGCCTGAGCGGTAAGCGCCGCCGGCGGCGCTTCCGGATCCCCGCACTCCCCGGGCGTGCTTTCCGCGCTACCCCCGGAACCCCCGGAATTCGCGTGCTGCTGAGCTGCTTCATGGCGGTCAATAATCATATTGAGGGGCCGGTAGTGGTCAATGACTGCCCCGCGATACGCGAAAATATCACCATCTTCGGCGGCCTGAATAATACGTTTATGTGCCTGAGCGGTTTCGAGGAGGAGTTCGTCAACGTCGTCGTCTAAATCGCGCAACGCAATAGAGTGCACCACCCACAGTGCCGTGACCATCTCTAACGCGACCTCGTTATCGAGCGCGGACGTCATCGCAATGTGGAACTCAATATCTTCGTGCTGGAAATTTTCCCCGCGCAGTGCCTTTTCGGTCATCCGCGCCACGATGTCGTGCAGGTTATCGTGATGGGTGCCCGACAGTGCCCGCACCACGCCTTCCGCCATCCCCAGGTCCAGATATTCGCGCAGCTGGGCCACGCTTTCCACCGCGCCCGTACCGGCGCCGGCCCGCGCGGAGGAACGCAGCAGCAAAGATTCCACCAGCGGGGAGAGGGACATATTCGCCACCTGGGTGCCCTTCCCGCGCTGCGAGGTAACGATATCTAGCGCCGCCAGCTTGGACAGGGCCTCGCGCACCGAGGAACGTGACACCCCGAGTTCCCGGCACAGCTCCGCTTCGGTGGGGAGCTTCGCGCCGGGTTGTAGGCGTTCTTCAATAATTCGTTGTTTCAAAGCGTCCATGACCAAATCGGCGCGATCCGAGCCGGAACCGGTGTGGCCGCCGGTGGCCCGCATAGCGCCCTGCGTGGCATGTGACTGCGCGTCGTCGGGCATCATGACACCTAAGGTATCGGAAAACGGATGTTTTCAAAAGATGCGCGCAGAAATATTGAAAAGGGTCACGTTACGCTCGTTTTCGCGCACTTTCATTCCGTTCGGGGCAGTTTCGAGGTGGTTTCGGCGTGGTACGACGACGCCCGCGCGGCCGCCGCCGCGCGGGGTGCACCCAGCCGCCGGACGTCCCGCTTTCCAGGTTCATCACAAATTGGTCACAGTTTACTCACAAGCCAGATACCGGGCTTGCACAAAGTTGTCAGACAATCTAGAGTCATAGGTACGCGACGCTAAAGATGGTTGTCGCACGCGAAAAAATAGCGGAAATTCGGCAGTGAATTTCCGGAAGAACTCAAAGGAGAGGACACTTCAATGACACGCATGAAGTGGGGCGCCAAGGCCACGGCCGTGCTGGCCGCTGGTGTGCTGGCGCTGTCCGGCTGCGGTGGCGGTGGATCTGACACCGGCAAGAGCGGTGGAGATGCACCCGAGAAGGCCGCAGTTCCCTCGGGACAGCCGGCAAAGGGTGGCACCATTCGCGCGGCAGCCGCCTATGAATCCAATAACTACCATCCTTCGTCTACCTCGTCCGCGCTGGCGACCGGCGCGAATATGCACGTGGTGGAGGGTCTGTACGAACTGGATTACCACGACTACAAGCCCTACCGCGCTCTGGCCAAGGAAGATGCGCCCACCAAGGTGACCGATACCCAGTACGAAGTTTCGCTGCGTGACGGCGCGAAGTTCTCGGACGGCACCCCGGTGACCACGGATGACGTGGTCAAGTCCTTCGAGCGGTCCACCGCTGAGGGCAATATCTACCTGCCGATGCTCAGCTTCATTGACAACGTGCAGAAGAAGGATGACAAGACTGTCACCATCAACCTCAAGCATCCCTTCTCGCTGGTTAAGGAACGTCTGGCCCTCGTCAAGATCGTTCCGGCTTCGATGAGCGATGATGAGCTGACCTCGAAGCCCATGGGTACCGGTCCGTGGAAGTACGATGAGATCACCAGCGCCCACATCAAGTTCTCCCCGAATGAGAACTACAACGGGCAGTTCCCGGCCACCGCGGAAGCGATGCAGTGGGAGATCCTCAAGGACGATACCGCTCGTACCACCGCCTTCCAGCAGGGCACCGTGGATGTTATCGAAGCGGCCCCGGCCGATGCCGAAGCTCTTATCAAGGGTGCCGGCGGTGTGATTGACGCGGTTCAGGGCTTCAACCTGCCCTTCCTGCTCTTCAACACCAAGAAGGCTCCGCTTGATAACAACAAGGTGCGCCAGGCATTCTTCTACGCTGTTGATACTGAGAAGCTGATCTCCAACGCGCTCTCGGGTAATGCGAAGGCCGCCAAGTCCTTCCTCCCGGAGAGCCATCCGAACTTCCACGAAGCTTCCACGGTCTACAAGTACAACCCTGAGAAGGCCAAGGAACTGCTCAAGGAGGCCGGTGTTGAGAACCTCGACATCAAGCTGCTGACCACCGATCACCCGTGGATCACCGCACTGGCTCCGCAGATCAAGAACGATCTGGCTGCCGTTGGTATCAACGCGACCATCGAATCCCAGGCTTCCTCGGCGCTCTACGCCAATAACCTGGACGTCGATAACCCGACCTTCGATGTTGCTCTCGCCCCCGGCGATCCCTCGGTCTTCGGTCAGGACCCCGACCTCCTGCTCAGCTGGTGGTACGGCGATAACACCTGGACCAAGAAGCGCACCCAGTGGGGTGGCTCCGAGAAGTTCAAGGAACTGCACCAGTACATGGATAAGGCTGTCACCCTTGAAGGCGACGCCCAGCAGCAGGAATGGAACAAGGCCTTCGATCTGGTATCCGAAGAAGTTCCGCTCTACCCGCTCTTCCACCGTCAGATGCTGACCGCGTACTACCCGGACAAGGTCACCAACTTCTCCCCGATCTCGACGACCGGCCTTGATTTCATCAACGCTGGCGCCGCGGCTGGAAAGTAAATAATCGCGTGACTCAGCGCTGACGACACGCGCGGCGCTGGTTCAAAGAACACACGGTAATGCGAGGGCCGGGGGTGGTGTAAACCCCACCCCCGGCCCGAGCTTTGCCCAAATACTCCCTCAAATAGTCAACGCGGGGCGCCGCAGCCCCGAGGAGATATTGCAGTGAACAACCTTCTCAGACTCATCGGGCGCCGCCTGTTGGTGCTTCCGATCATGGTTCTGGGCGTTGCCTTCCTCGTCTTCTTCCTGATGTCCTTCTCTAAGATCGATCCGGCCTATTCGGCCCTCGGTGAAGGGGCATCTGAAGAAGCTTTGGAAGCCTACCGTCAGGCCATGGGACTCAATGATCCCTGGCTCGCTCAGTTCTGGAACTTCCTCGTCAACTTCGTGCAGGGCGACCTGGGCACGTACGGCGCCAACCAAGCTTCGGTGGCCGAGCGCGTGGGTGAGGCTTTCCCCATCACCATGCAGTTGACCTTCCTCGGCCTTATTATCGCCGTTATTCTCGCTTTCGTCTTCGGTGTCATTGCCGCGCTCTACCGCGACAAGTGGCCCGACAAGATCATCCGCGTCTTCTCCATCGCTTTCATCGCAACGCCTTCCTTCTGGCTGGCCGTTCTTATGATCCTGGCGTTCTCCGTCAATATGCCTCTGCTTCCGGCATCCGGCGCGCTCCCGGCTTTCAGTGAAGACCCGGCCGGTTGGTTGGCGCGCATGGCGCTGCCGGCTATCGCCCTGGGTGTCCCGGTGGCCGGTTCCCTCACCCGTGTTATTCGTACCTCGATGGTGGAGGAACTCGATAAGGACTACGTGCGTACCGCTATCGGTGCAGGTATCCCCAAGCGCGTGGTGGTTTCCCGCAACGTGCTGCGCAATGCCCTTATCTCCCCGGTGACCGTGCTCGGTCTACGTATCGGCTACCTCATGGGTGGCGCTGTGGTTATTGAAGTTATCTTCAACATGCGCGGCATGGGTATGGCTATCCTCGAAGGCGTCCAGCAGAACTACCCCCTCCTGGTGCAGGGCGTGGTCCTCGTGGTGGCCTTGGCCTTCATCGTCGTCAATATTGTGGTTGACATGCTTTACGTGCTGATCAACCCGCGTATCCGGGAGGTCTAATCATGAGGCGTAAACTCACGGAAAAGATGGAACGCCCCGGTGTCCGGTTCAAGCGTTTCCGCAATATGACCCGCGGCGCCCAGCTGTGCGTCGTCGTTCTGGTGCTCATTGCCCTCGCGGCCGTTTTCGCACCCCTTATTTCTCCGCACGACCCGCAGGCAATTGAAGTTGCCCGCCAGGCACCGAATGGTGATTTCCTCTTCGGTACTGACGAAAAGGGCCGTGACATTCTCTCCCGTATGATCTACGGTGCCCGCTACTCGCTGGTTATCGGCTTCGCCGCTACCGCTTTCGCGCTCTTCTTCGGTGCGATCTTCGGTGCGCTGGCGGCGGTCTCCCGCAAGTGGATCTCCGAAGTGATCATGCGCTGCATGGACATCATCATGTCCTTCCCCGGCATCGCGCTGGCCGCGGTGTTCGTCTCGGTATTCGGCAATACCCTGCCCGTCATCATCATGGCGATCGGCTTCCTCTACATTCCGCAGATCACCCGCGTGGTGCGCGCGAATGTTATGAGCGAATACGGTGAAGATTACGTGCGCGCGGTCATCGTTTCCGGCGCGCGGGCTCCCTGGATCCTCATCAAGCACGTGGCGCGCAACTGTATCGCCCCGGTCATGGTGTTCACCACCGTGCTCGTGGCCGACGCTATTGTTTTCGAAGCCTCGCTGTCCTTCATCCAGGCCGGCATCGCCGAACCCACACCCACCTGGGGTAATATCCTCGCCGACGCTCGCGGCGGCGTGCTCCTGGGCCGGTGGTGGCAGGCGCTCTTCCCGGGCCTGGCCATTATGATCACGGTGCTCTGCCTCAACATCCTCTCCGAAGGTCTCACGGACGCCATGGTGGCGGCCCCCAAGGCCGCGGCCGTTCCCGATAACGTGGACGCGAACGCCAAGCGTGAAGAGGACCGCCTCCTCGTGGATCCGGTGGCCGCTTACGCCGCCCAGCACGATGCACTGGTCCAGCGCCTGGAGGAACTGCGCCAAGCAGAAGAACGGCGTACCGACCGCTTCGAACCCACCTCGCAGGAGGCCCCGGTTATCGAAGTGCGCGACCTGTGCATCAAGTTCCCGCGCCACGGCGATGTCAACGTGGTGGACCACGTGTCCTTCAATGTGCGCGCCGGTGAGACGATGGGTCTCGTGGGTGAATCCGGGTGCGGTAAGTCCATTACCTCCCTGGCGATTATGGGCCTGCTCGATAAGTCCGCCGATATTAGCGGTGAGATTATGTTCAACGGGCAGAACCTCCTCGAGCTCACCCCCAAGCAGCACAACGAGCTGCGTGGGCATGAGATCGCGATGATTTACCAGGACGCCCTGTCCTCCCTCAACCCGTCCATGCTCATCAAGGCACAGATGAAGCAGCTGACCAGCCGCGGGGGCACCCGCACCGCCGAAGAGCTCCTCGAGCTGGTGGACCTGGATCCCAAGCGGACCCTGGAGTCCTACCCGCACGAACTTTCCGGTGGCCAGCGCCAGCGCGTGCTTATCGCCATGGCGCTCACCCGTGACCCGAAGCTGGTGATCGCGGACGAACCGACCACCGCGCTTGACGTGACGGTTCAGGCCCAGGTGGTGGAGCTTCTCAACCGCCTGCGCAAGGAACTCGGCTTCGCGATGGTCTTCGTGTCCCACGATCTGGCGCTCGTTGCCGAAGTGGCCCACTCGATTACCGTCATGTACGCCGGTCAGGTTGTGGAGCAGGCATCCACGAAGGAACTGCTCACCGACCCGCACCACGAATACACTCGCGGTCTGCTCGGTTCCGTGCTTTCCATCGAAGCGGGCGCCGGCCGGCTCCACCAGGTGCCCGGCACGGTTCCCTCGCCGCGCGACTTCCCGAAGGGCGATCGTTTCGCCCCGCGGTCCTCGCATCCGACGGTGGGCCTGGACACCCGCCCGATTATGAAACGTGTGGGCGAGACGTGGCACTTCTACGCCGCCCAGCCCGACGCTCCGGACCCGGCCACCACCAACCTGGTGCCCAAGGAATCGCTGCGCGCGTCCAGCGCTGCCGAGACCGCTACCGGCGCCGCAGCTCACACTGCTGGCGAAGCCGCCGATGGCGCAGCCGGCCCGGATGCCCAGAAGTGACGAAGGAGGAAAGATCATGACAACTCTGGATACCGAAGCTCGTCACGCTGCCGGTGCGTCCGTAGCGGACCGGCCTACCCTTTCCGATGTACCGATTATCGAGTTGCGCGACGTTGACGTCACCTTCCGCACCCGTACCGGTTCCATCTTCAATCCGAATAAGGTGCGCGCCGTGCGCGGCGTCAACCTTTCCCTGATGCCCGGCCAGACCATCGGTCTCGTTGGCGAATCCGGTTCCGGTAAGTCGACGACGGCGAACGTGATGTGCGGACTCCAGTCCCCCACCGGCGGCAAGGTATTTTTCAAGGGTGAAGAAGTCACGAAACGTACCGCTGCCCAGCGCCGCCATATCGGCCGCGTGGTCTCGGTGGTGTTCCAGGATCCGGCCACGGCGCTTAACTCGCGTATGACCGTACGTGACCAGCTCCTCGACCCGATGACGGTCCACAAGATCGGCACTCGCGAGGAACGCTACGGCCGCGTGGAAGACCTTATCGGCATGGTGGGCTTGCCCCAATCGGCGCTTGACGCGCTGCCCGGGCAGCTCTCCGGTGGACAGCGTCAGCGTGTGGCTATTGCCCGTGCGCTGGCCGTGGGCCCGGACGCGATCATCGCGGACGAACCCACCTCAGCCTTGGACGTGTCCGTGCGCGCCCAGATCCTCAACCTGCTCACCGATCTCAAGCGGGATCTGGGGCTGGCGATGGTTTTCATCACCCACGATATTCAGACGGTGCGTTACGTATCGGACAAGATCGCGGTGATGAATCACGGAGAGATCGTGGAATGGGGAGACGCCAAGGACGTGCTCCACAATCCGCAAAATGACTACACGAGAACCCTATTGGCAGCGGCGCCCTCGCTGCTTCACCCGAAATTGGAGGCATAGTCCCATGTCAGATCCTCGTTTCCGCGGCGTTATCCCCCCGACAGTCACGCCGCTGACCGAAGAACGCGAACTCGATAAGGAGTCTTTCGCACGCTCGCTCAACCGGATGCTCGACGCCGGAGTACACGGCCTGTTCGTGCTCGGCTCAACCTCCGAGGTGGTGTTCAGCACCGATGCGCGGCGTCGTGAAATCCTCGAAACCGCGGTGGAAGTCGCTAACGGGCGTGTTCCGGTGCTCGCCGGCATTATCGATATGCAAACCGAGCGCATGATTGAGCACGCGCGCGATGCCCAGGCCATCGGGGTGGACGGCATCGTCGCAACTGCGCCCTTCTACGCGCTGGGTGGGGAAGCGGAAATTGAAGCGAACTTCCGCTACATCCGCGATGCCGTGGACCTGCCGCTTTTCGCCTACGACATCCCGGTGTGCGTGCACAAGAAGCTCTCCATTGACCTGCTCATGCGGTTGGGGCGCGAAGGCGTGCTGACCGGTGTTAAGGATTCTTCTGGCGACGACGTTAACTTCCGCTTCCTGCTGGAGGAGAACAAGGCCGCCGGTAACCCTCTCAATATCCTCACGGGCCACGAAGTGGTTGTGGATGGCGCCTACATGGGCGGGGCGGACGGATCCGTTCCGGGCCTGGCCAATGTGGCACCGCGCCCCTACGTGGAGCAGTGGGATGCCGCGCAGGCCGGGGACTGGAAGCGCGTTGCTGAATTGCAGGACGAGCTTGCCCATCTCATGCGCATCGTCATGGTGCCCAAGGGCGTGCAGGGCTTCGCCGCTGGCGTGGGCGCTTTCAAGGCGGCCATGAAGGAACTGGGGGTTATCGCCTCTAACCAGATGCCGCGGCCCGTCAAGGCCCTCGAAGGTGAGAACGTCGAAGCTATTCGCGGCGTGCTCGCCAGCTGCGGGCTGCTCTAAGGAGCACTCATGAAGGTAGCACCGTTCCAGCCCGGCTCCGAGTTTTCGCTGCTCGGGCTGGATATCGGGGGAACCAAAATCGCGGGGGCGGTGGTGACCTTTGCGGCCACCGCCCCGGGCGGTGATGCCCCGCGCATCTCCCTCGAGGCCAGTATTCCAACCGAGGCGCGGCGTGGTGGAGCCCGGGTGCTGGCGGATATCGCAGATTTCGCGGAACGCCAGATCGCGGCAGCCAGTGCCGCCGGAACGCCGGTGAGTGGAATTGCTATCGCCAGCGCCGGAGTGGTGGACGTGGAGACCGGGTGCATTACCTCCGCCACGGACACCATGCCCGGCTGGGGCGGTCAGCCCCTCGGCCCGCATCTTGCGGAACGCTGCGGCTTGCCGGTGCGGGTCCTCAATGACGTGCACGGGCACGCCCTCGGGGAAGCAACGTACGGGGCGGGCGCCGGCGCGCGTACCGCCCTTGTTATCGCTGTGGGAACCGGGCTGGGCGGCGCGGCCGTTATTGATGGCCGGATCCTTTTCGGTTCGCACGGGGTGGCCGGCCACTTCGGCCATATTCACCATCCTTATGCCGCCGGATTGGTGTGCTCCTGCGGGCGCGATGGCCACGTGGAATCAGTGGCCTCGGGTAGTGGGGCGGCCCGCCTCTACGCCAAGCGCCAAGCCGAAGCGCACGTGGAGGGCGCGAGTTACGCTGCCGCGGCAGCGGCTTCCCTCACCGGGATCGCCGATGTTCCCGAAAGTGCCTACCGGAAGGCCCCGGGCGCGCAGCGCCCCGTCGTCGTGCGGGGAGGTCGAGAACTGAAAGCCCTCGTGGACGCGGGCGATATGTTCGCGCGCGAGGTGTTCACGGACGGTGCTTTCGCACTCGGGCAGACCCTGGGCGGGCTGGCTAATTCCTTTGACCCGGACGTTATTATCCTGTCTGGCTCGCTTATTCACGTGGGTGAGTTTTGGATGGAGGCGCTGCGTAAGGGCTACCGGCGCGATGCCATGGTGGGCACCGCCGCCACCCCGATTGTGGAGGGTAGCCTGGGATCGCAGGCCCCGCTTATCGGCGCGGCCGTCCATTTCTTGCACACCGCCGGTTAGCGTGGCGTGCGGGTGGCGCGCTGGGAGCGCCGAACTGTCTTGCCGCGGGCTGCGCGGGCCGCGCTGGGAGCGCCGGCCGCACGAAGCGCGCCACATAACTACAACTCTGCATTTCTCGTTATAACTTAGGAGTTATCGTGCATCCGATGATCGAATCTCTCCGCGGGCGCCTCGTTGTGTCCTGCCAGGCGTACGTGGGCGAACCGCTGCGCCACCCCGAAACGATGGCGCAGATGGCCCTCGCCGCCGAGCGCGGGGGAGCGGCGGCGATTCGCTGCCAGGGCCTGGCGGATATTTCCGCGATTAAAGGCCAGGTGGAAGTGCCTGTCATCGGCCTGTGGAAAGAGGGCCACGAAGGCGTTTTCATCACTCCGACCCTGCGCCATGCCCGCGCCTGCATCAGCGCCGGCGCCGATATCGTGGCGCTCGATGCCACGTCCCGCCCGCGTCCGGATGGCTTGAGCTTCGCGGAAACCGTGGCTGCTCTTCTCGACGACGGCGCCCTCGTCATGGCGGACTGCGGCTCGATTGATGATGCCCGCGCCGCGGCGAAGGCCGGCTGCCATATCCTCGGAACCACCCTGGCGGGCTACTCCGGGGACCGCCCGAAGACCGACGGCCCCGATATTGAGCTGCTGGCCCAGATGGTCGCAGAATTCCCGGAGATCCCGGTGGTCTGCGAAGGGCGTATCCACACTCCGGAGCAGGCGCGCGCTGTTATGGAAGCCGGTGCCTGGGCGGCCGTCGTCGGAACTGCTATTACGCACCCGACCACGATCACCACGTGGTTCCGCGAAGCCGTCGAAAACTAAAACTTCAATTGGGTTCCCGCGCGTAACTGAAACGCGGGGCCCGCGAGCACTGACCACTGCCGCGTTTCACGTGAAACGCGCCCGGGAAAGGACGAATCTCATGCATATCGGAATTTTCGCCACCGCGGACGAAGCCTCCCGCGAGGGCGCACGTATTATCCAGGATCTTTTCGCGCGGAACGCGAAGGCGACACTCGGGGTGGCCACCGGTTCCACGCCGGATCTCCTCTACGCGGCGCTGCGCGAAGCCCACGCGGCCGGCGAATTTGATCTTTCCGGCGCCAAAGCTTTCGCGCTGGACGAATACGTGGGGCTGGATCCGGAGCATCCGGAATCTTACCGCAATGTGCTGCGCCGCAACCTGGTGGGGGATGACAAGACCGGCCTGACCGAGGAGGGGCTCAATACTCCCGATGCGCAGAACCCGGATCCGCAGGCCGCAGCTGCCGACTATGACGCCAAGATCGGCGCGGCCGGCGTGGACTTGCAGATCCTTGGCATCGGCGCGGATGGGCATATCGGCTTCAACGAGCCGGGTGGTTCGCTGGTGTCGCGCACTCACGTGGAGGCGCTGGCCCCGCAGACCATCAAGGACAATGCGCGGTTCTTCGACGGTGATGAAGCAGCCGTCCCCACCCGCTGCATCACCCAGGGCCTGGGCACCATTATGGAAGCGAAGAAGCTGGTGCTCTTCGCCTTCGGTGCCAATAAGGCCGATGCGGTGCGCGAGCTGTGCGAAGGCCCCATCAGCGCCTTCTGGCCCGCCACGATTATTCAGATGCACCCGGATGTCACCGTGCTCCTGGACGAAGAGGCCGCCGCGCAGCTCAAGCTGACGGACCTGTACCGTGCGCGTTGGGAGATGATCTAAGTGTTTTATCTGGGGCGCGTTCTCAGCGGGTACGGCCGCGAGGTTGGGTACGGTATTGAGACCGACGACGCCGGTACGCTGGCCCGGGTTCTCACCGCTGAGGAGGCCGCCGCGGTAACCGCGGGGCTGGCTGCGGAGCGGGAATCACGCGGAATCGAAGCTCGGGCCGCGGAGGCTTTTGGGCTGGGCGCTGATAGCCCGCACGTGTGCCGGGCACATGTTATTACCCCCGGTCTCGTGGATATTCACTGCCACGGCGGTGGCGGTTTCGCGTTCCCGGATAACTATACGGAAGAGGAGATCGCTACCGCGATCCGTACCCACCAGCGCGGGGGGACCACGGCGATGTTCGCTTCCTTGGTTTCGCTGGCTGATCCGCTGCCGCAGATTGAGGCTCTGGTGCCATTTTGCGAACGCGGGGAGCTAGCCGGTATTCACCTGGAAGGCCCGTACATTTCGCGGGAAAAGTGCGGGGCGCAAAATCCCGAGGTGATCCGCCCGGTGGATGAGGCCGAGCTGCGTTCCTGGCTGGAAGCCGGGCGTGGCTGGATTAAGACGATGACCGTTGCCCCGGAAGCGGAAGGGGCCCAGCGGGCTGCCGAGCTGCTGCTTGAGTACGGCGGTAAGCCGTCCTGGGGGCATTCCCACGGGGACGGTGCGGTTACCCGGGCCGAAATTGCGCGCACCCTGGAGGTGGCGCGGCGGTACGGGTATGTGCCGTTGGCGGCGCTGGGTGATGGCAGCGGTAGCGCCGTCGGGCAGGAAGCCGCACAAACTGTCACACATCTTTTCAACGCGATGACGGCTTTCACGCACCGGGCACCTGGCCCGATCCGTGAGTACATTCAGGCGGCGCGGCGCGGTTTCATCAGCGCCGAAGTGATTGCCGATGGCTACCACGTGCATCCGGATCTTGTTGAGGATGTGGTGGCCTACCTTGATGAGCCGGATCTCGGGGCCGGGTTCGCAGGTGTGCACGGTGCCGGAAACGGGGCGGGCGCCGCGGGTGCCGGCGCGGGCCAGCTGGGTATTCCCGGGGCTTTCTTCGTTACGGATTCTTTGGCCGCGGCCGGCATGCCTCCCGGGAAGTACACCCTGGGCGGGCTCGCGGTGGAAGTGCGCGATGGCGCCTGCTACTTGGAAGGTACCGATACTCTGGCTGGCGGTGCTTCGGTGCTGGCTGATCAGGTGGCCCTCTTTGCCGGGCGCGGGAAGCTGACGCTCCCGCAGCTGGTGCGGGCCACGGTGGCCGGACCGGTCTACGCCGGTGGCGCCTGGGATGCTCCCGGAGTCACGGTGGACTTCACCCCGGGCAAGCCGGTCAATCTTGTCGCCTGGAATGAGGCGATGACCCCGCTGGCGGTTGTCCGCGAGGGAGTGGAAATTTCCCACTCCTAAGCATCGGGTTCCATGCCGGGCCCGGGAGTTCCCACGCCGGAACGTGCCGATGGCCCACGTTGGAAGTATGTGCGGGCACGGCAGCACCACAAGCCGGGAAGCGTTCACTGCCTCCCTCGGGCAGGATCGGGCGTGTCGATCCTGCCCCTCTCCACGGGGCGCGGGCTCAGGCCCGCGCCCCGCTTTCTTCGCTCCGTCGAAGTCCCAAAAACAAAGTGGTACTGGAGCTACAGCCAACGCCCGATTTTCTGTCGTGGAGTACCACTTTGCTGGGCAGCAGCTGGTGACAGCGGGTTAGCCCCGGAGGTCCCGAAATGAAGTGTGCGTAAGAGCACCGTTTCGAAGCGATTTCGTGTTCCATACGCACACTACGCGGGATGCGCTGTCTGGAATACACACTTTGGCTCCCGCCGGTTCACCGCCCCGGCGGGAGGCAGGTGTGTTTTTCCGAGGTGTACTTCGCATGTACGACATATGCACTACAGCTCGGACACCACATGCCCCCTCCCCAGGTGCTGGTGTGACTATTGGGGTTCGTGAGGCCTGTGAGATTCGCGCGGGCCGGTCGCTGAGGCTTCTCGAAATCAAAGTGCAACGGCAACTACAGTAAGAAATTGTTTCGATGTCATCAGGTTGCACCCTGCGCGGCTCGCTGTCGTGAGGTTGTGCTTTGTGGTTGCGGAAAGGGCTCGGAAAAAGCCCTAGAAAAGAGCACGGAAAAGGGGCACGGACCCGTAAGTCCGTGCCCCTTCGCCGCCTCGTAACAAGGCCGGATTGGCCGGGCGAGAGTGCATCGCCCAGCCAAACCGACCTGCTCCGGTTAGCTCAGCTGGAGCATCACCTTGGACGATCCCGTGGACCGGTCATCGGCGGTGGCGAAAGCAGCCGCGGCGTCGTCGATCTTAAATTCGTGCGTGAGCACGGGCGAAACGTCCAGTCCGCGCGCCATCGCATCAATCGCGGCATCCATGGACTCCGGGTTGAACCGATACGAACCCCGGTACGTGATTTCGCGGGTGACCAATTGCCCGAGCACCACGGAAACTTCGCCGGCGGGCAGGTTGCCCACCTGTACCATGGTGCCGCCACGCACGGTAGCCATAAGGCAATCGCCGATAGCAACGGCGGCACCGGAGGCTTCGATGGTCACGTCCACGTCGGCGGGAAGCACCTCACCGGCGCTGCGGTTCACCGTGCGGGTCGCGCCCATCGCGCTCGCAACCCGCAGGGATTCCGCGGACACATCGGAAGCGATGACCTCACGTGCGCCGGCGAATTTCACGGCGGCCACGGCTAGTGCTCCGATCGGGCCCACACCATTGACCAGCACCCGCTTCCCGGAAAGATCCCCGGCTAAGGTCACGGCATGCATAGCCACCGCCAGCGGTTCGGCGACGGCGCCTTCTTTGGTTGAAACGTTCTCCGGCAAGACACGCAGCTGATCGGGGCGCACCACGCGGTAAGTGGAGAAACCACCCTGTTCGTGCGGGAAGAAAGCGGCGGAGCCAAAGTAGCGGACTTCCGGCCAGAGATTATCTTTCCCGCGGGTACTTTCTGGAATATCGTGCTCGCCCACGAGGGTCGGCGGGTAGATCGCCACCCGCTGGCCCACCTCAACTCCAGCAACACCTTCGCCAACCTGGTCCACCACACCGGCAACTTCGTGGCCGAGGATGAGCGGCTCGCGCATAATCGCGGTTCCAGAGGCGCCGTTCTTCCAGTAGGACAGGTCGGAGCCGCAAATTCCGCCCCATTCCATGCGCACGCGCACTTCGCCAGCGCCGGCAACCGGATCGGGAATTTCGGTGATATGGATCTGCTTGGGGGTATCGGTACGAACTTGTACAGCCTTCATTAGAATGCATCCTCCTTGACGGTGAGGTCGCGCCCGGTGATTTCGGGCATGAGCCACGCGGTGATATGGGTGACCCCGGTGTAAACGAACATGAGAATCGCGCAGGCAATCCAGGAACCGCCGAAGAGCTGCACCAAGCCAGCCGCAATGAGCGGGCCGAAACCGGCGGTGATCATATTCGGGATTTCCTTGGCGAGTGCCAGCTGCTCGTAACGGTGCGCGGAGCCGAAGCATTCGGCCATGGTGATGTTTTCCAGGGAGAACATGGCCAGCACGGTAATGTTGTGCAGCACGATGTATCCGATGAAGAACAGCAGCGTGGGAGTACCGTAATGGTCCACCATCTGCCCGTCCACCAGCTCCGGCGCATTGAGTTCGCCCAGGAACCGCGGAGAGACCATCAGCAGGAAGCACGGAATAATGAGGAGAATTCCCAGGCCGGTGACCAGGCGGTAGGTGCGCTCGCGGCCGATGCGATCACCGATCCAGCCGATAATCGGCACGGTAATGAAGCCGGCCAGCGAGGAGTAGACCACCACGGCGGAAGCAACGTCCTTGGCCACCAGGATCTGGGCGGTCAGGAAGGTGATGAGGTAGGTCTGCACCATCCCGGAGTTGCCGGACTGGCCGAAGCGCAGGGCGAAGGCCGCCATGAAGGCTTTGAAAGACTTCGGGGTCTTGGCCAGTTTATCCACGGCTGCTTCACGCTGGGCGGCTGCGGCCGCGCGGGCTTCGGCCGCGGCGGCAGTGGCGGCTTGCTTGCGTTCGGCGCGCGAAGGGAGCGGCTGGTCGTAGGTGGCCACGAGTGCGGCGTCGTCCAAAATTTCTCCGCTGGTTGCAGCCTCGAAAACGGGCGATTCCTTGAGGTGAAGCCGGATAAATACGGCCAGGCCCATGAGCGCAACCGAGGCGATGAAGGGGATACGCCAGCCCCACGCGACCACGGTATCCGTGCCCATGGTGGCGAGCATGATCGCCCAGATCGCGCCGGCGCCCAGGGTGCCGGTATTGGTGCCGAGGGCAACCAGCGAGGAAATAATGCCGCGGCGTTCCCGCGGGGCGTATTCGGCCAGCATCACGGAGGCACCGGCGATTTCCGCGCCGGCTCCGAAGCCTTGGATGAGCCGCAGGATCACCAGCATGATCGGTGCCCAAATGCCCACAACCTGGTAGGTGGGGAGGAATCCAATGAGGGTGGTGGCCACGCCCATCATGGCGATGGTGATAAAGAGGACTTTGGTACGGCCGATGCGATCACCGAGTCGCCCGAAGTACCAGGCGCCGAGCGGGCGGGCTACGTAGCCCACGCCGTAAATGGCCATGGCCCCGAGGATGGCCATGGACTGGTGGCCGGCGGGGAAGAAAATGTCTTTAAAGACGAGCGCGGCGGCCAGGGAGTACAGCTGGAAGTCCATGAATTCGAGAGCTGTTCCGAGCCAACCGGAGACCGCGGCTTTGACGAGGTCGGAGGTTGAGCGCGTGGGCACCGGGGCGGTTACTGTTCCCGGCGGGTGTTGTTTGGACATGACGGGTGCCTTCCACATCTTTCACTTCGTTGTGTTAACTGATAAGAAGCTGCTTTCCGTCGGGCTAAGCCAGGCGGGGTAAGCGAGCTCCGTTGGCTTCAGTATGCGGGCCGGAATACGCCGAAATCACGCGCGAGAGGCGGCGATATTTCGATATGTCATATGCGGATTTCGAATAGTGATACGCGGGTGGGATGTCATCGAGGTGTGGGTGGTGGCTTCGGTGGTGCTGCGACGCGGGGGGACAGCCGCTGCATATCGCGGAAAAGTGCGGGTATCGGGGTGGGTGCGGGTGCGGTGGAACGACGACGCCGCCCCGGTGGCGCGCCGTCGCGCGCCACCGGGGGAGCCGACTCGCCGCGCGGGGAACTTGTTGAAAGGCATGTACATTGTCGGAGACCGCGTTGGTGCCACACAGTCGTGGAGGGTTTTATGCGCATCGACCGACTTGAATGGTTGGAGTCTTTCGTTGCTGTTGCGAAATTATCGTCTTTTTCGCGGGCGGCTCGTTTGCTCCACAGCAGTCAGTCGCGGGTCTCGCTCCACGTTGCGAATTTGGAGCGCGCAACGGGCCATACCCTGGTGGATCGTAGCCACGTGCCCTGTACTCTCACTGCAAAAGGGGAAACTTTCCTGCCGCGAGCCGAAGAAATCCTGGTGAAATTGCGCGATGCGGTGGAGGAACTCCATACCGAATCGGGGCGCCTGGTTGGCTCGGTGACCCTGGGGGTGATTCCCTCGGTGTCGGCGGTGCTCTGCCCCGGTTTGCTGGCGCAATTGCAATTGGAAGAACCCGGTATCTCGGTTAATTTGCTGGAGCGTACGTCCGCGGAATTATTGGATAAGGTGACCTCCGGAAGTACGCAGCTCGCCATCGTTTCGCAATTTAGCTCCCTTCCCTCTATCCCGGAGTCGCAGCGGTTGTGGTGGGAGCCCTATGTTGCGGTGGTTCGTCAGAATTCGCCGGATTTTCAGGGTGTTGAGGTTGTGAACCCCGGCGATCTTGCGGAGATCACTCTGGGATTGACCGGGGCGCCGGGCCTGACTATCGATCCGGAAATGCGCGTTGCTTTTGATGTGTGGCAGCTGGAGCCGCGCATCGCGGAATTCCGTACCGAGCAGCCGCAGACTCTCCTTAATATGTGCAAGGCCGGGCTCCTCACCCCGGTTATTAACCTGTTGGCTTTCCGGAGTTGTGATCACGAGGGGCTGCGCGCTATTCCCATTGCGGGAGATTACGGGCGGGAAGTCGCCGTGGTGGCGAATACTGCAGTGCCTGTGACTCCCATTGGGCAGTATCTACGCGATCTCATTCTGGCTATTCCGCTACCCGCGGGGGTGCATTCCCTGCAGCCGCAGCGGGGTGACGCTGGAGATACCAGCTAAGGCCGAACCCGGGAAAACCCTGGAAGCTTTGCGCAAAAAATGGCAGCAGAGCTGGAAATCCGCGCTGGCTCCTGGCAAAATTGAGTATGTCGCACAGGGCGACTGTGTCAGAGTGGACACTCTGAAGTCACAGCATTTGTATATGGGCCCGGGTATTCCGGGCGCGGGGGCATCGCGGCCTGTTAACGGCTTCGTCCGCACCGTATCTGCTGGAACTTCGGGTGCCCATCACGGCACTCTTCACTCGGATCGTCCGGCACGTACCTGCCGGTGAAGGGACCAGTAATGGCATCTGTTACATTTGAGAACGCATCGCGTATCTACCCGGGGTCGGATACCCCGGCGGTTAATCAACTCAACCTCGAAATTGCTGACGGGGAATTCCTTGTTCTTGTTGGCCCGTCCGGCTGCGGTAAATCAACGTCGCTGCGCATGCTGGCCGGTCTGGAAGATATTAATGACGGGCGTATCTACATTGGGGACCGCGATGTGACCAATGTTTCGCCTAAGGACCGCGATATCGCGATGGTGTTCCAGAATTACGCTCTCTACCCGCATATGTCGGTGGCGGAAAATATGGGCTTCGCGCTGAAGATTGCGCGCACCCCGAAGGAAGAAATTGATAAGCGCGTCAAGGAAGCCGCCCAGATTCTTGACTTGACCGAGTATCTGGATCGCAAGCCGAAGGCGCTTTCCGGTGGGCAGCGCCAGCGCGTGGCGATGGGCCGCGCGATTGTGCGGAACCCGCAGGTCTTCCTCATGGACGAACCGCTCTCCAATCTGGACGCGAAGCTCCGCGTGCAAACTCGTACCCAGATAGCTACCTTGCAGCGCCGGCTGGGCACCACCACGGTGTACGTCACTCACGACCAAACCGAAGCGCTGACCATGGGCGACCGCATCGCCGTCCTGAACTTCGGGGTCTTGCAGCAGGTGGGCAGCCCGGATGAGCTGTACAACCGGCCGCAAAACGCTTTCGTGGCGGGCTTCATTGGCTCGCCGGCCATGAACCTCGGCACCTTTAATGTTGAGGGCGACGCCGCAGTTCTCGGCCAAGCGCGCATCCGCCTCCCCCGCGCGGTGATCGAGGCGATCACCCCGGATGATAAGGGGAAGGTAATCCTGGGCGTGCGCCCCGAGTCCTTCACGGAGCTGACGCGTGAGCCCGGGGAAAGCTCGGTGCCGATCGTGGTGGATATGGTGGAGAACCTGGGGTCGGATAACTACGTCTACGGTGAGATCGCCGGGGTGGAGAAGTCCGGCTTCGGATCGGGCGATGGCTCCTCCCAGGTTGTTGTGCGTATCCCGCCCTTCAAGGCCCCCGCGGTGGGTGACACCGTGTACGCCACCCCGAATCTGGATGCTATCCATGTTTTCCATGCCGGGGATGGCACCCGCATTAACTAGGTGATGCTAGGCCGCCAGGGCAGTGGCCGCATCTTCAGGGCCGGGGCGCATCGCGCCCCGGCCCTGCGCCGTCGTCGCATATAAATCACGCAAAAACTAAACTTACTATTAAACATGACTCGCACAGGCCGTGGCGAAAATCACGCGCTTTCAGCTGCGATTATGCGTAATCGCCGTCCCGAACTGCCGCGATGGAACTTTTCCGCAGTTCAACACGGGTGATACGGGCCGCCCGCTCGGAGGCGCCCGGGTGTTTCTATCCCGGGATTCTGCATACTTTCAGCGTAGTATGCACTCGATGAGACCTACTGCTCAAAACTTTTCAGGCGCGGTGCCTAAACTTGCCAGCATGACGGAAAGTGCCACTCCCGCTGCCTACCCCGGTGCGGGCGTCGTTCGCGCGCTGGCGGAACGGCCCCGCATTCTTGTTGTCTGTACCGGGAATATTTGCCGATCTCCCATGGGGGAAATCGTGCTGCGCCAGCGGTTGCGCGATGCCGGTATCGATATCGCGGTGGCCTCCGCGGGGGTCTCCAACGAGGAGGCGGGCAACCCGATTTACCCGCCCGCCCAACGAACCCTCACCGAACACGGTTATGGCCTGCCTGAACGCCACCGGGCTCACCGTGTCACCGCCGAGGAGCTGGAAAACGCCGGCCTGATTCTTGCCATGACCACCGGGCACGCGCGGGCGGTGCGAAGGCTGTGTCGTTCCCTTTCTCTATCTCTGACCAATATTCACCTGTGGACCGAGTTCGCGCTGCCGGAGGTGGGGATTGCTCCGGAGGGTGTTTTCGGGCATGGTGGGGTTCTTTCCGACGACGCCGGGCGTGCCTCGGGCCGCCAGCACTCTTCCGATTTTTATTATTCATCCGGCGAGTTCGATGTTCCCGATCCGTGGGGCGGCTCGGCGCGCGAATTCGAAGCGACGCTCGCCTGCGTGGAAGCCGGGTCTGAGCACCTCGTGGAGCTGCTGCGCAGTAATCTCCGCGCATCGCGGTGACCGGGCGCGTTTTCGCGGATGGCGGCGTGCCGATGGCTGATGTCGTGCCGATGAACGGTGGCACTCCGACGAACGGCCGTAAACGTATATTTATGCGGTCGCGGAGGTGGAGGCGGGTATTGCTCGGGCTGCTCGGGCTGCTCCTCATCGCCCTGGCTCTGCTGGCAGTGCGCCACATTCTAGCTGCCACGTACTATTCGCCCGCGGCCGTGGCCAGCCGGTATATGGGCGCGCTCGAAGAAGGCCGCGCTCGCGCTGCTCTCGACCTCACCGATCCCGGCGCGCTTTCCGGTTCCCTCGCCCTGCTGAGCGACGAAGTTTATCGCGCCGTCCCGGGCCGGCCCGCCGATTTCCAGGTGCGCGACACGAGTCAGACCGCGACCGGAATGCGAGTAGACGGCGTCGTCACGTATCACGGCACCCAAGAGCCCCTGAGCATTACTTTGGTGCGGCGCGGCACCACCCCGATCCTGAGCGCGCGCTGGCACGTGAGCGCGGGCGCCCTCGGCCAGCTGCGCGTGGATCGTGAGACCGAGCTGTCTCCCGGCCATGCCACCCCCACGCCTCCTGCGCTCACCAGCATTAACGACGTGCCGGTCGCCCTCGCGCCCCGTGAGGTTGCTCCGGCTTTCCCCGGCGATTATGCCGTCGCAGCACCCGGCGATTCGCGCTACGTGACCTTCGGGGCCGGCGCGACCGCCACGGTGCGGCCGGGCCAGACCGCGACCGCTGCGCTCGCGGCCCAGGCCACCCCGGCCGCGGGTGAACGTGCGGTGGAACTGGTGGAACGCCTCGTGGAGGGGTGCGTGCGCGGTGATGGTACGACGACGCCGCCAGCTGGCTGCCCGGCAGCTTTCCGCAAGGATCGTGCTTTCGGGGACACCCGCAAGGAGAAGCTGAGCTGGAAAGACAAGCCGCAGGTGAGCGCGACCGTAGAGGGGCGGGGAGGAACCGTAAGTGTGCGGGGAGGCACCTTGGAGCGCAGTTATGAGTGGCGGCTCGTTGCCCCGCTGAGCTGGGAAAAGCGTTCGGACACCGCGCGGGTTTTCGAGCGGGAGCACACCTTGCGCTTCCGGGTAGAAAACGGGGATGTGGTGCTGGAAAGTGAAAGCCTGCGCTAGCGCGGGTTACCATGGAAAGCACGGATTGGGCCGTGCACTACGGGAATGCGGGGATCACGCCGGCGACTAATTGCGCGAGAGAAGAGGAAGGACGTATGAGCACCAACGTTGTGGCTGAGATTTGGCGGGAAGGTAACCTTCCGGCGGGGCGGCCTATCGATCATGCCCGGCGGGTATGCACCGGTGCCCTGTGGGGTCTGGGCGCGGGCGTGGTGCTCGGCCTCATCACCTTCCCGAATGCCTTGGTCGGTTCGCGTGCTCTCTACCTGATTCCCGCTTTCGCGGTGGTGGCTTTCCTACTGGCGCTGCCGTGGCTGATCCGCGATAAAACACCGGTCGCGCCCGGAGTGGATGTGGTTGCGCGAGTGTTGGGAACCGATGAAAGTCGGCGGATGCGCACGGTTGGCAATAGCCGGCGCAAGCAGGCGCTCATGGTGCCGGTGGTGGTTCGCCCCGTGGATAAATCCGCGGATTTCCGAACCGTTATTGCGGTGCATGGCGCTGAGCAAGCGGGCTTCGCCGAGAGCAAGCCCGGAACGTTGCTTCCGCTGCGTCAAACGGAAAAGGGCTACGGCGGGCTCGCCAATGTGGAAGCAGCCAGCCCGGAACAGGAAGCTCTCATGAGGGCCTTGGAGCAGCGCCCGAAACTGCTGCCCAATACCGCGCCGGTGCTGCCTTTCAAACCGCAGTCTCTTGACCGCGTCACCAGTGGGGACCAGCTGGAATGGTGGGGCGGAATGATCGCCGGCGCGCTGTTGGCCGCCGTCATGATGGGCATCGTCAGCTTGCTCTAAGCTCCAAAAAGTACGACGACGTGTTCCGCGCCGCCAAGGCAGGGTGTTTTTCCGGGGTGTACATCGCATGTGTGACAAATGAAGTACAGCTCTGACAACACATAACACCCCCGCTGGGGTTCGTATGAAAGTCTGCGACTTGCGTGAAACCTGAGGCTCATGCGGGTCTTACCCCACTTGCCGCACTTAGCTGGCCAACAGTTTCTGGATGCGCTTGACGGAAACCTTTTCCTTCGTGCCCAGCTGCTGGGCGAAAAGCGAGACACGCAGTTCTTCCAGGAGCCAGCGTGCGTGGTCGAGCACCCGAGCGCGGCCAGGATCGAAAGCTGCGTAACTGGCTTCTTCACGGGCACTTTCCACCGCGTCTGTCGCGGTCTGTACCTGCCAGGCGAGTGAATCATCGGATGCCGGATTCACGGCAGCCTTCTCGATGCGCAGCTTCGCGGCCAGGAGATAGCGCGGCAGATCCCAGAAGCGTGCTGCCGGCGTGGCCCGCACAAAATCGGGGGGCATAAGCGCATCCAGATGAGCGCGCTCGTCGCTCATCGTGGCAAGTAGTGCCACCGAGCGATTATCCCGCACCAGCTGCTCCACCTGCGCCCACGCAGCCGCAGCCTTGCCCGCGCCCTGCGCAATCAGGAACACTTCGTCCTCAAACTCGTCACGAGCCCAAGCCTGCAATTCCTCAAATTCACGCCCGGAACGCAACTCCTCCGGACTGGCATCATTGGCCGCACCCCAACGGTCGGCAAGATTCCGTGCCGCCGCCCACTGCAGATCCGCCACCAGCGCCGCCGTGGAAGGCGCCGGACTACCCGCCAGCTGCAAAGCCAGTTCTCCATCCCAGCGCGAGGTGATACGGCCCTCGGGCAGCGCCAGCGCATCCGCGAGCAAACGAATCACACCACCGCGATGCACCCGGACTTGTTCGCCCGGTTCCGCCACCACATCCAGCACAACCTTCCCGGCGCGGTCAGCGAGCGCCGGATAGGCGCGGACCGTCCCGGCCGGTCCCTCGGTTTCGATAACCGCGGGGATGATCCCCTGTTCCACCGCGGGCCAGCCGCTCAGAGCGTCCCCGGTCGCGAGCGTATCTGCGGGAGCGGAACCAGTACCCGCACCCGCACCCGCGGCCGACGTACTCGTGGATGGCAGGCCCGTGGCCGGCGTACGCGTGGACGGCCCGCTCTCACCCGCGGCCGGCGTACCCGCGGCCGACGCGCTCGCGGTGTGCTTCGTGCCGTGTTTCGCGGAGCCCGCCCCGCGCAGTCGCGCCCGCGCTTCATCGAGGGCCTGAGCCACCGCCCCGGCCACCACGTTTTCCACCGCTGCCTTGGTTTGCGGGGCAAGACTGCGCTGCACATACTCAAGCGATGTCGATTCCTCAAGTACCGCGCCCCGCTCCGAACGCACCCGGAAATTCACAGTCAGATGCGCGGGGAGATTCACCTCCTGCCAGGCGGCGTCGTCGATCTCAATACCGCGCACGCGGGCCGTGGCCGCCCGGAAAGCCTCCGCGAAAGAAACCGGTTCCGGCCCGTGCACGGCCTCCTCCCAACCGGGCAGTACGGCGCGGATATCGCGCGCAACATCCGGGGCGGGTACCAGGTTGCGGCGCACGCGTTTGGGTAGCGCGCGAATCGTGGCAACCACCAGTTCGTCGAGCATCCCGGGCACCAGCCAGTCGAAGCCCTCCGGGCGCAGTCGCGGCAGCAGCGCGATGGGTACGTCCACGGTGATGCCATCGTTGAACGAGCCCGGCGCGAAGGTGTAGGTGATGGGCAGGGTGATATCGCCCTGGTGCCACTCGGTGGGGAAATCCTCTTCACCGGCGCCACCGCCCGCGCTGCCCAGCAGGAAATCCTGGGTGAAATCGAGCAGATCGGGGCGTGCGTGCCGTTCCTTCTTCCACCAGGAATCAAAATGCCGCCCGGAGACCACGCTCTCCGGAATGCGCTCCTCGTAAAACGCGGCCAGCGCATCATTATCGGCCACCAGACCGTGGCGGCGGAGCTTGTCTTCGGTGCGGCTGGCTTCCTCAAGGGCCGCGCGGTTGCGCGCCAGGAACTCGTGATGGCTGCGCCACTCACCTTCCACCAGGCCGTGGCGGATAAACATCTCGCGAGCTAGCTCGCGCGCCGCATCCGAACCGGAAGTGGCCAGCAACACCGGCCGATCCGCCACAAGGGTCACTCCGTAGAGCGTTACCTTCTCGTGGACCATCGCCGCACCGTGCTTGGCGGACCAATACGGTTCCGAATAGGAACGCCGCACCAGCTTCTTCGCCAGCGGCTCAATCCACTCGGGCTGTATCGCGGCCACGGTGCGAGCGAAAAGCCGAGAAGTTTCCACCAGCTCGGCGGCCATGACCCACTCGGGGGTACGCCGGTGCAGGCCCGAACCGGGCCAGATCACGAAATGTGTGCCGCGCGCGCCCAGGTAATCGCGGCTGCGCGGGGAATAATTGCCGATATTGGAAAGCAAGCCCACCAGCAGCGAACGATGAATCGCCCCGGATTCCGGGGTATCCGAGCCGCGCCCGAGCTCGCGGCACGCGTGGGCGACCGCCCCGGAATTCGGCGCTCCGCCCAGCGCGGGCGCGCCTGCCTGCTCCGCGGCGCGGATCTGCTTCGAGCTGGGCAGCGCGAGGCGGCGGATGCTCAAGTCCAGCGGCCGAGCCATCTGCTCCAGCTGCGCCACCACGTCCGCCCACTCCCGATAGCGCAGGTAGTTGAGGAATTCCGCGCGGCACATGCGCCGGAATGCCGAACCGGACAGCTCGCGCGCCTGGGTGCGCAAATAGCGCCACAGCGTCAGGTAAGCGAGAAAATCCGACGAGCCGGCCGTGAAGCGCGCGTGGAATTGATCGGCCTGGGCACGTTTCTCGGTGGGGCGCTCGCGCACATCCTGCACCGACAGCGCCGCCACCAGCACGAGCACTTCGGAAGCACAACCGTTGCGCTGCGCCTCGATCAGCATGCGGCCCAGTCGCGGGTCGATAGGCAGGCGCGCGAGCTGACGCCCGACGGCGGTCAGGCGCGGGGTGTGGCGATTTTCGCTGCCAAATGCGCTCGCAGCCCCAAACGCACCGTAGCTAATCGCCCCGATTTCCTCGAGAAGCTGGGTGCCGGCTCGCACCGCCCGCGCTTCCGGCGGGTCAATAAAGGGAAAATCGTCGACGGCGCCCAGCCCGAGCGCGAGCATCTGCAAAATAACCGCAGCTAGGGAGGTGCGCTGAATTTCGGGCTGGGTGAATTCGGGCCGCGCCAGGAAATCATCCTCGGAATAGAGACGGATCGCCACCCCGTCCGTCACGCGCCCGCACCGCCCCGAGCGCTGATTGGCGCTGGCCTGTGAAATCGGCTCGATAGGCAGGCGCTGCACCTTCGTCTTATTCGAGTAGCGCGAGATACGGGCGGTGCCCGGGTCAATCACGTACTTGATTCCAGGCACGGTCAGGGAAGTCTCCGCAATATTCGTGGCGAGAATAATGCGCCGGTAGGGCCCGGGCTGGAAAATTCGGTGCTGTTCCGCCGCGGAGAGGCGCGAAAACAGCGGCAGTACTTCCACGGCGCCCGGCGCGCTGGACCTGCCCCCGGGGCTCACATACCTGGCCCCGAGTTCATCATCGAGAGCCTTCGCGGTATCCCGAATCTCGCCCTCCCCGGAGAGGAAGACCAGAATATCTCCCTCGCCTTCCGCCATGAGTTCCTCGGCGGCCGCCACGATTCCACTCACCTGATCGAGTGCCGCGGCCCGGCCCGGGGTGCGCGGCGCGGCCACGCGCTGCGCACCGGCGTCGTCGTGCTGCTCCTCGTGTTCCGCGTCCTGTTCCTCATCGAGGGGGCGATACCGGATCTCCACCGGATAGGTGCGCCCGGACACCTCGATGATCGGCGCGGTGTCGCCGGGGCGGCCGCCCGCGCGGTGTTCACCAAAATGCGCGGCGAAACGTTCGGTGTCGATGGTGGCGGAGGTGATAATGACTTTGAGGTCGGGGCGCGCGGGCAGCAGGCGGGCGAGGTAGCCGAGGATGAAGTCGATATTGAGGGAGCGTTCGTGCGCTTCGTCGATGATGAGGGTGTCGTAGCGCAGCAATTGCGGATCGGATTGAATTTCCGCGAGGAGGATGCCGTCCGTCATGAGTTTGACGAGGGTGGTGGGGCCCACTTCTTCGGTGAAACGAACCTGATAGCCGACGGCGCCGCCAACTTTTTGCCCCAGTTCGGCCGCGATGCGTTCGGCAACCGAGCGGGCCGCGATGCGCCGCGGCTGGGTGTGCCCGATGAGCCCGGTGATGCCCCGGCCCAGCTCCAAGCAGATTTTCGGCAACTGGGTAGTTTTCCCGGAGCCGGTTTCCCCGGCAATAATGACCACCTGATTCGCGGCGATGGCTTCGCGGATTTCCGCGCGCCGGGCGGAAACGGGCAGAGTTTCCGGGTAGGTAATCCGCGGAACTGCCGCCTTGCGGGCTTCTAGCTGTGCCGGGGTGTAGGGCCGCGGGCCGCGCGGACCACGGGGATTGTGGGTGCCACGGCTGCCACGGTTGTTACGCCGGCCGCGCCGGCCGCGCTTACCGGAGTGCGTTGCGGATTCCTGAGACTTATCCATATCGTGCCTCATTATTCCACGCCTCCCCGGAGCTTCCTATCGGTCAGAGTGACATTGGTGTACGTAGCGTGCTTCCGGTGCCTGCAACGGAAGCACAGTGGTCCGGTATCGCATATGGCCCTACACAGTGGTACTCCCTGACAGGAAATCGGGTGGTGGTTGTAGCTCGGGTACCACTTTGTGTGTCCGATTGGGTCCTTGTCTACTGCTCAACGTGGACAAGTATGGAGAACTCGGGTCGGGGTGTTCACATATAGCAACATGTCGCCACCGGGGCCCGCAGAAAGCAACGTCTTGACAATTTTGCTAACAGGATGCGACACCTCGACACGGGCCACCTGCAGGATGCAACGCCCCGAGCCTGGGCTGCACAGAATGCAACGCCCCGAGCCTGGGCTGCGCAGGATGCAACGCTAGCGCATGTTTTGGAAAAGTTAATGTAGTTGCTGTTGCTTTTTGTGGCGCGGGTAGGAATCAGCTGGGGCCCGGGCGGCGTGCCCGGGCCCCAACGGCGTCGTCGTGCTTGAAACGCGTGTCGCGTTTGAACGTGCGGTGCTTGAAGGCGCTGCGCTTGCAGGTGCCGTACCTCAGCCGCGCCTACACGTCAGAACGCGAGAAACGCCACCCGCCCAACGCGAGCAGCACCACCGCCAGCGCACACCACAGCCCCAGGCCAAGTGCCGGGCTGGAAACCGTGAACGAGGCGACGTCCGCGCCGGCATTGAGGCCGGGCGGGCTGAGGGCCGCGGTAAGGAGCATCGGCGGCAGGTAGGGGATCACAAAGGTGCGCACGAACTCGGAGGGAATGAGCGCGAGCACCGGGGAGAGCATCATCACCGCGAGGATGAGCACGATGGTGCCGGCGGAACTGCGCAGCAGATAGCCGATTCCCAGGGCCATCCACGCGGAGGTGACCATGGCGATGATGAAATTGAGGAAGAGCCACCAGGCGTCGCCGCTGAAGCCGATGGTGAGGCCGAAGAGGGTACCGACCACGGCACCTAGCACCAGGAGCAGAAGCGAGGTGGCCAGCGCCACCAGGCTGAGCGCGAGGGTGCGGGCGGCCACGTTGCGCCAGCGGCGCGGGTCGGCGCTCACGGTGGAGCGCATGGTGTTCGCGGCGTATTCGGAACACACCGTAACGGCACCGAAAGCCACCATAATGATCTGGAAAATGCTGCTCGCGCTGATGAGCACGTACGCGGCGAGCGAATGCTCCGCTCCCATGGCGGTGGCGTAGGTATTGAGTTCGAGCTCGCTAGAACCCCAGGCGGTCAGTGCGGTGATTGCCAGCGAGAAGAGGGTGCCGATGATGAGCGTCCAGCGCAGCGAGGGCAGCGTGAGGATCTTGCGCAGTTCAGAGCGCAGCGAGCGGCCCAGCGTGACGCGGTAGTTCGGTGTGGCGAATTGGCTGATGCGCGGGGGAAGCTGGGCTAGCTGCGGCGCGGCGAGGCCGGGTACGGCGGGGCCGGGTGCGGCGGGGCCGGAAGCAGGAACAAAAGCGTTACTCATCGGTGGCCTCCCGGGAGGTTCGTGGCGGGGCGGCCCGCGCCGTATTCAACGTCGTGGCCGGTTAGGTCCATGAAAATATCTTCCAGCGAGCGGTGGATGGTAGTCAGTTCGTCTAGCTGCACCCCCGCCTCGAAGGCGATTTTGCCGATGTCCGCGCGTGAACCGCCCGGGATCGCGAAACGGGCAACCGGGGCGGCCGGCGCAACGGGCACAGCTTGCGCACCCGGCCCACCCGGCGCAGGCGCGACTTCGCTAGCATCCTGGAAGTCCAGCCCGGCTGCCCGCAGCGCGCCCTCCAAGCCTGCCCGGTTGGGGGAGGCCACCAGCACCGTGGTATTTGCCACGGCCTCGGTGAAGCTTTCGATGGGCCCGAAAGCAATCATGCGGCCGCGCCCGATGACCAGCAGGTCATCGGCGGTTTGCTGCATTTCACTCATGAGATGCGAGGACACCAGAATGGTGCGGCCCTGCTGCGCGAGCGTGCGCATGAGCAGACGCACCCAGCGCACCCCGTCCGGGTCCAGCCCGTTAACGGGTTCGTCAAAGAGCAGCACTTCCGGATCGCCCAGCAGCGCCGCGGCAATGCCGAGCCGCTGGCCCATCCCCAGGGAGAAGCCCTTGAGTTTGCGCTTGGCCACGCTCCCGATTCCGGTTAGCTCGATGACTTCGTCCACGCGCCGGGCGGGAATCCCGTGGGTGGCAGCCAGAATTTGCAGATGGCTGCGCGCGCTGCGCGAACCGTGGAATGCCTTGCCGTCCAGCAGTGCACCCACCGTGGTGAGCGGGGAGGCGAGCTGCTCATAGGGAAGCCCGGCAATAAGGGCACGCCCGGAGGTGGGGCGATCCAGCCCCATAATGCAGCGCATCGTGGTGGATTTGCCCGATCCGTTCGGGCCGAGGAACCCGGTGATTCTCCCGGGCTGGAGCTGGAAACTCAGGTTATCGACCGCGGTGGTCGCGCCGTAGCGTTTTGTCAGGGCTTCAACTGTTATCACAGGCAGTCCTTTCGTGCTGGGTTGGTGAGTACGCGGCCGTGCCGGCACCCGCGCTCATTCTACCGACGCGCAGCCGCCCCTCCCACTCCCCGGTGGTGCTCATCTCATGGACGCATCGCTGCCCCGTGTCGTGCCGCCCCGTATTCGCGCAGTCCTAGAATGTGCCTATGCCGCAATCCTCACGCACCACCACCCGCATCCGCGCCCTCGACGGCATCCGCGCGCTCGCAATTATCGCGGTGGTGCTCTATCACATGCGCCCGGCGGTACTGACCGGCGGATTCATCGGCGTCACGGTGTTTTTCGTGCTTTCCGGTTTCCTCATCACCCGCAGTGTATTGCGCGAGCTGAGCCGTGAACGCCGCTTCTCCTACCTGCGTTACCTGCGCCGTCGCCTCCTGCGCCTGTGGCCTCCGGTTCTCGTCACCATTGCGGGTAGCGCGCTCCTCAGCTACATGTGTGCACCCAGCCTGCTCCCGAAAGTCCAGGCTGACGCCCTTCCCGCGGCGCTGTTCGCGAGTAACTGGGTCTATATTTTCCGCGAGGTTCCCTATTTCGCGGCCTCCGGCCTGCCTTCTCCGCTCACTCACCTGTGGTACCTGGGGGTCCTTGCCCAGTTCTACCTGCTCTGGCCCTTTATCTTGCTGGCCCTGCGCCGGGTGCGGTATTCGACGGTGCGGATCGTGGCGGGCTTGGCCCTCGCCTCCGCGCTGCTCATGGCGCTGCTTTTCTTCGCGGGCCCGGATTCCACCCGCGCCTACTACGGCCTGGACACTCGCGCCGCCGAACTCCTTATCGGCGCGCTCGCGGCTCTCGTTTCGCCGTATGTCGCGTCTCTGTGGCCGCGCGTGGATAGCACGACGCCGCCGCAGCCTCCCGCCCGTTCCGCCACCGCCGCTTTCGCGTTGCGGGTTGGCACCGGCGCCGCTCTCCTGGCTTTGCTGGCGCTGGCCGTATGGGCCGATGGTGAATCTGCCCTCACGTACGCGGGTGGTTTAACGACGACGGCGCTCCTGACGGCCCTTATTGTCCTCACCGTGCACAACCCGCGGCTGGGCCTGAGCCGGGTGTTGGCCAGTGCGCCTTTTGCCTATGTGGGGTCGCGGTCCTTCTCCCTCTACCTGGTTCACTATCCGCTGTTGCTTTTCATGAATCCGGCTACCCGCACAGCGGAGATTTCCGGGGTGGCCAAGATCGGGCAGCTGCTGGTGGTGGGGCTGGTGGCGGAGCTGTTTTATCGGTGTGTGGAGCAGCCGAGCGCGCGCCTGGCGCGGACCGGCTGGCGTGCCGGTGTGCGCACCTGGTGGACTGGCCTGCACAGTTGGCGCAGTGACATACGCACGTGGCGTACCGACCCGCGCAACTGGCGCAACCTCGCGGGTAACCACCGGTTGAGCGATACGATCTTCGCGGCGGTGAGCGCGGTGGCTCTCCTGCTCGTGACTCTGCTGGCTTGCGCGCCGATTCCCTGGCAGCGCCTCGCGGATTCTCGCGCGGTGGCCTTGCGCCCGGAACTAGCTGCACCCGCACCTAGTGTGCCCGGCGTGCTTAGTGCCCCCAGCGCACCCGGCGCACCCGGCGTGCCCGGCGTGCCCGGCGAAGCACCGAATCCGCCCGCGCCGGCCAACGCGCCGGCCAATACTCCGGGATCCAACCCGACTTCTACTCCGGTGCCCAGCCCGGGCTCTCTCCAGCCCATCGCCACGAAGGTCCCGGCCAATCTGGATGCCTCCGCGTGGAGCAAGGACCCGGCCACCGGCATCTGCGGAGCGAATGCCGTGATGATCGGGGATTCGGTCACCTTGGGCGCAACCGATGCCCTCAAGGAGGTTCTTCCCAATTCGGTGGTGGACGGCAAGGTCAGCCGGCAATTCTCTGCCGGCGCGGAGGTGTTCGCCCAGCGCCAGGCCCTAGGGGAGAAACCGCGGGTACTTATCTATGCTCTCGGCTCGAACGGAGCTATCGGCGGGGAAGCGGATATCCAAAAGCTTGTGGATGCAGCTCAGGGGCTTCCCGTGTATTTCGTGACGAACCGCAGCCCGTTGCCGGCCCAGAACCCTAATAACGAGCTGCTCAAGGCATACGCTGCCTCCCACCCGAATGTGGGCATTATTGATTGGTGGGCGGCTACCGAAGGCCACGAAGAATTCCTGCGCGACGATGGTATCCATCTCACACCCACCGGGCAGCAGCACTTCGCTACCCTTATCCAGCAGGCCCTGTGCGGGGCCTAAAAGGCCAGCCGGAAAGGTAGGCGCGGTGCGCGTTCTCAATTCTCTTCTTGGGTTACTCCTTGCCGCTGTCGCGGTCTTCACGGTGCAACCGGCCTGGTTCGGCCCGCTGGCCCGGCTGGCCACGGTAGTGCCCGGGGCTCAGATCATGTCCAGCCGCGGGGCGCTGGCGCTCGGGATGCTCATTGCCGCGCTCGCGGTAGGGCTGCTCGGCGCGGTCCGCCGCTATGTCGGGGGTGGGCGCGTGGCGGTGAGCTGCGCCGTCGTGCTGCTCCTCGTGGCCCTCGCGCACGCCGGAACGCTGAGCGGGCGCGGGCTGGATCGGGAGGTGTTAGGTGCGCCTGCGCCCGGCGAGCTAACCGTGCTCCAGTACAACACCGAGGGCGGGCGCGTGGACTGGGATCAGCTGGCCGATACTATCGTGCGGGTGGGTGCGGATGCGGTCTCGCTGATTGAAACTTCGGGTGACGCCGGTGCGGAGATTCAGGAGAAACTGGCCGCGCGCGGGGCGGAATACCAGCTTTTCGACGGTGGTGTATCCCGCTACAGCGCCGATTGGCGCTCGTCGGTGCTGCTGGTTTCCGCCGCGCGCGGGGAGTATGAAGCGGTGGACTTGAGCGAAACTTACGGTGATGACCTGGCGCGGGCGGTGGCGGCTGCGCCGCGCGGCGGGGCACGCCCGGATGCTCCGATGTTCGTGGCCGGGCACCCCACGGCTCCGGTACCTGCGTATATGGATCTGTGGCGCGCGGAGGCGCGGGCGTTATACCGGGTGTGCGAGGCCGTGCCGGATGCGGTTGTTGCGGGTGATTTTAATTCGACGGCGGACCACCAGGCTGCCCTCAGCCCTGGCTCGACCTGCCGTGACCTGGGGGCCGATGCCGGAATCGGCGCGGTGGGGACCTGGCCCACCACGGTGCCCGCGCTGCTGGCTTCTCCAATTGATCGGGTCATGAGCTCGGGCGGCTACCGCGGGGTGGCCGGGGAGATCATCGACCCGGATAACGCCAGCGACCACCGCGGTGTCATCGTGCGGCTCAAGCCGGTTGCGGATTCTGCTCCTGCTACTGATCCCACGCCGGCAACGGAATCCGATTCTTAGGGACTGGCTGAGGCGGGGTCCGCAAGCAAGGGCTTTCGGGTAAACTCCATCGCAGGGAGCTCCGGGAAGGTCAATGTCGCGAAACATCGATACACCCCCGGGGCTATTGCTTTTGTGTTCAGCGTCTTTGCTCCACACAAACTTTTAGACAGGCTCGTCAAACGCGGGTGGTTCACTCCGCGAGGGCTTGGAGTGCGATGGCGCGGTTGTTGCGCACCACGGAGCGCACCTGAATCTCTTCCCACTCCCGGATGCCGCGCTGGAGTGCTTCGCGTGCCTCGGGCGTGCATGCCACCCCGAACTCGTCAATAACGAAAAGAAGAACTTCTTCCAAGCAGGGGCGGAACCTGCGCCCACCTACTGGGAAGTGCACATCAGCAATCCGGGGAGTGCGCAGCGCATTCTTGAGGCGCCGGAGCGAGCGCCGGGAATGCTTGCCACCTAGGAGCAAGGCATGAGTCCATTCATCGCGATGGGAATGCACTTGGACATGCGCACAGGGGATATTCGAGCGTGGCGAGCGAATATAATCCCACCGCACCAGGGGCTCTTTTCCAACCTTTCCATGAATCACTGAGAAGGTTGACTCATTGACAGCTAGAAGCCCGGTCTTCGAATTGAGGAAAACCTCGTAATCGAAGCGGACAATCAGGAAACGATCAACGCGAATATCTCCCGACAAGCTTTTTAGCGGGAGACCTCCCTTTGTGACCGTCTGATTTAGCAGCGAAAATCCGGGGTCAATCAGCTCCCCAAGCAACTGTAAATGTGCCGCAAACTCGTTAGCGAGCTCATCCAATCGTGCGTTCACCACGGTAGTACTCCTCGAAGCGATCCAGGATTTCCATTTCGAAGTAGGCGTTAGTTTCTTTTGGTCCGAGCTGGTAGTCATCAGCGCGCTGGTCGAATTCTTCCCGGGTCATTCTGACCTCACGCAAGATTTCTTCTTTGCGCTCGAGAATCTCTTCTAGCGAGTTGTAAACACGGTCTGGAAAGCACAGCCGATCCTCAGCAATATCCATTTGTCTGACTCCTTCAATCGCCTCACGGCGAAGTAGTTACGTGTGCTTCTCCGTCATTCTTGCATGGTATGCAAGCGCGAAAAAGACCCATCCACAACCTGTGGAAAAACGGGGAGTAATTCTGCGGATAACTCCGGATCCGTTGCTGTCATATCCCTTCACCATCTACCCCCAATCCCACTCCGTGAAAAGTTCCGTCACCTAGAATGGGAGACGTGGATTTGGATACGCTCTCGGAATGGTCTCCGGTTGTTTTTGACCTCTTAGATATTTTCGGGGTGTTCGTGGCGGCCATCCTCGGCGGCATGGTGGCCCGTGAAAAGTCCTTCGATATCGTGGGCTTCGTGATCGTGGCGATCATTAGCGCCCTGGGCGGCGGTATGCTGCGTGATGTTCTTATCCAGCAGGCGCCCCTCCTCAAAGAACCACCGGTGGCGCTCACCAATCCGTACTACCTCAGCTGCGCCCTCCTCGGGGCGCTGGTGGCTTATCTGCTGCGCCTGCGCGGGAAATGGGTGCGCCGCTTTATGACGGTGATGGACGCCGCCGTGATGGGGGCCTGGACCGCTACCGGCGTGATCAAAACTCTCAACGCCGGGCTGGGCGTGATGCCGGCCGTCATGATGGGCATGATTACCGCGGTGGGGGGCGGGCTCATCCGCGATATCTCCGTGGGTCGCACCCCGGTGATCTTCGGCGGTAACACCCTCTACGCCACAGCGTCGCTCATCGCGGCTTTCCCCGCGGTGGTGCTCTGGTACAACCACGCACCCATGTTGGCCATGGCGGTATCCACGCTGCTTGCTTCCCTGTTGGTGATCCTGGCTCGCGTTTTCGAGTGGTCGCTGCCCGTCAATCGGGACTATTCCGTGAACGACACTCTCCAGCACGTTAGTTCTTCGCTGAGCCGGCGGATGCGTAGGTTGCGGGATGAAGAGCACCGTCGGTTGGCGCGCGCGGAACGCCAGGAACGTGCGGTACGACGGCGCAATCAATCCCGCCAGTCGCTTCGCGCCCGAGCGCTCAGCAAGAAGAGCCAAGCGAACTCTTCCGGATCAGGCAGCTCCGGGGAGTCCGGGGCGAGCGGTTCGGGGAAACCTTCGAGCGGTGGCCAGTCCTCGGGGCGCTAGTAAATCGCGACCGGGCCGCAGGGGCCGGGGATCACATCGATATTCGCGTCGAAAATCGCGGAAAGGCGCTCCGGGGTCATAATATCTGCCGGGGTGCCCGCATCCATAACGATGCCCTCCCGCATCGCAATAATGCGATCCGAGTAGCGCGCCGCGAAATTAATATCGTGGATCACCAGCACGATAGTGCGATGCAGCTCGTCGGCGGCCTGGCGCAGGTGGCGCATCATCTGCACCGAATGTGAAATATCCAGGTTATTGAGGGGTTCGTCCAGCAGCACGCAATCGGTTTCCTGGGTGAGCACCATCGCCACGTAGGCGCGCTGGCGCTGCCCACCGGAGAGCTCATCTAGGTAGCGCCCTTCCAGCTCGGTCAGCCCCAGGAAATCAATATAGCGGGAGATAATCTCCTCGTCCTCGGCAGTCAGGCGTCCATTCGAATACGGGAACCGCCCGAAGCCGACCAGCTGGCGCACCGTCAAACGCGTCACGAAGTGATTTTCCTGGCGTAGAATAGCGAGAATCTTGGCAAGATCGGCGGATTTCGTCGTCGTTACATCAAGCCCCGCCACCGCAATCGCGCCCGCGTCCATACGCATGAGCCGCCCGATCATCGTGAGCAGCGTGGACTTACCCGCACCGTTCGGGCCCACCAGTGCCGTGACCCCGCCGTGCGGAATATCCAAGGTCACCGGGCCGATCCGGACCTCCGAACTGTAGTCGCGCCGGGTGCCTTCCATACGGATCATCGGATCGGCGCAGCTCAGATCAGCCGCGCGCAGATGCGGGGAAACCACCGGCGGCACCGGCGCGGGAACCTCAAGATGTGTGCCTGCTGTGTTCTTGCGGTGGCGCATTACAACCGCCCCTTTCTCAGTACAACGACGAGGAACGTCAGGCCGCCCACCAGCTCAATAATGATGGAGACCACGCCTTCCGCCGAGAAAATATTTTTCATCACGAAGAAACCGCCCATGAGCACCGCGTAACCGATCACGGCGGCCATGGGGAAAAGGAAACGGTGATCGTAGGTATCCGCCGCCTGGTAGGTCAGGGTGGCAACCAGGAAACCGAAGAACGTCATCGGCCCCACGAGCGCCGTGGATACCGAGATAAGTACCGCGATGAGGGTGAGGGAAATAAGGAGCATTCGCAGGTGATTGACTCCCAGCGACACCGCCACATCCCGCCCCAGCGCAATCGCGTTGAGGGAGCGAGAAATGAGGAGGAGCGCCACTCCCGCGCCCAGCGCCAGCGGCAGCGCCGCCACGAACACATCCGAGCGGGCATTCGCGATAGTGCCGAACATGCGCGCGGAGAGCACATCGAATTCGGACGGGGTGAGCATGCGTTGCATAAAAGCGGAAAGCGAACCCAGCCCGGTGCCGATAATAATGCCGATAAGTAGCATAATATGCAGACTGCCGAGTTTGCCGCGCAGCAGCCACCCGTACAGCGCCAGCGCGCAGGCCACCATAATCGCCACCTGGATGAGGAAAGCGCGCACCCCGGTGAACGCCACGAACCCGGCCACCCCGAAGAAGAAAATCGTGGAGGTGTGAATCACCGAATACAGCGACTCAAAGCCCATAATCGACGGTGTAAGAATCCGGTTGGTGGTCACCGTCTGGAACGCGAGGGTGGCTAGCGACTGGCAGAACGCCACCAACAGAATGGAAAACACCGCCTCGGCGCGCATCCGGGTAATAATCCAGAAGCCCTCGCTGCCCACCGCCACCGGAATATTCCACACGAAATAGAGCGCGGTGCAGGCGAGCCCGAGGAGCGCCACGCCGATGAGCAGCAGCCAGTAGCGCCGCCGCGCGCGCGGGGTTGCGAAAGCACCGGCGTGGCGGGGCGCTTGGCCAGGAACGTAAGATTTTTCGGGAGATTGTGGTACGACGACGCTCATGAGAGCCTCCGGCGCTGACGCAGGATAAGGAAGATGAACACGGCCGCTCCCAGGGTGCCGAGGATGAGGGATACCGGGATTTCAAAGGGAGCGATGAGGGTGCGGGACACCAGGTCGCATACCGTGAGGATCCCGGCTCCGAAAACGCAGACCCAGGGGAGGTTGGAACGCAGATCGTCCCCGCGCAGCAGCGAAATAATATTGGGGACGATGAGCCCGAGGAAGGGAATCCGGCCAATCACCACGGTGACCACGCCGGTGGTCAGCGCGATCACCCCGGTGCCGAGCAGCACGATGAGGTTGTAGTTCACGCCCAGCCCGGTGGCCACATCCTCACCCAGGCCCGCCACGGTGAGACGGTCAGCCAGGATGAAAATGAGGACGGTGGCAATTAAAACAATCCACAGCGGCTCGTAGCGTCCGGCTACCACATTTGCGAAACTACCCTGGAACCAGACCCCCAGGGTTTGCAGGGTGTCAGTTTTGAGGGCGAAGAAGGTGGAAATCGCGGAGACCACCGCGCCGAGCATAATTCCCACAATCGGCACAATTACCGAGGAACGCAGCGTCACCCGGCGAAGGAACAAGAAGAAAATAATAGTGCCGATAAAAGCGAAAAGGATGGCGGCCAGCATCTGCTCGATGAGCGAGGTGTGCGGAACCAGGAACATGACGACGAGCAGCCCGAGGCCGGCCCATTCGGTAGTGCCCGTGGTGGTGGGTTCCACGAATTTATTTTGGGTCAGCAACTGCATGACCAGCCCGCACATCGCCATTGCGGCGCCGGCCAGCACCAGGGAGGCGGTGCGGGGAATACGGGTGGCGAAGTACATGAATTCGCCGCCTTCGTGTTCGGAGATATTGTAGGTACCCGTGGTCATAGACAGGTAGACGAGGCCCGCCAGAATAATGACACCGAGGGTAAGCGGCAGCGCGCGCAGCAGCCTGCTCCCGGTAAATCTGCGTGAGGAAAGAGAACTATGCGGTGGTGTTGTCATGAGCGTACATGCTGCGGGGGCCGGGTCCCCGGCCCCCGCAGGTAGGTTATCTAGCCTGAGCTACTTGGCGGCCTTGAAGGCCTTGGCCAGGTCGTTGAGGAATTCGATGTAGGTTTGCGGACCCTCATTGACGTAGGTATCCGCGGGCATGGTCAGGATCTGCTTCTTCTGGACCGCCGGCACATTGGCCATGGCGGGCGAGTTGGTCACCAGGTCAGCACCGTGAGCTTCGTTGCCTTCACCCACGCCGGCATCGCGGTCCATAATGAGGATCCATTCGGGATTGGCCTGTGCCAGGGCTTCGTCGGAAACTTCGTCACCCTTGTGGTTCGCGGTTCCTTCACCCAGATCGAAGGCCGGGGTGAGGTTGAGGAGCGGGTAGAGCGGGCCGAGGGTGCGGCCCACGCCCGGGGCGAGGTACCCCATCTTGCCACCGTTGGTGTTGATGGAAAGCACCTTCTGGCCGGCCGGGTAGGCATCGCGCGCGGCAGCAATCGCGGCATCCAGATCCGCGTTGAGCTTGGCGGCTTCCTTTTCCTTGCCGAAGATCTTGCCCAGATCCTCAACGTCCTTCTTCATGCCGTCCATAAGGAGTTCGCCGGACTTATTGGCGTCCGCATCCTTTTCTTCCTTGGGCAGCTTGATATTCATGTCAATAATCGCGGCGTTCGGAGCGGCGGCCTTGATCTTGTCATAGTGCTGGGCGAAGCGCTGGCCCACGATCACGAGATCGGGGTTAGCTGCGGTAATCGCCTCAAAATTCGGTTCGCGGTGGTTGCCGATATTGACCACAGAGTCATCCTTGACGTACGGGTCGTCCTTGGGCATAACATCCTTGGGCGCCGCGAGCAGCTTGACGCCCCACTCGTGCAGAGTCTCGAACGTGCGGTTATCCAGGGAAACCACGCGCTCCGGGTTCACCGGAACTTCCTGGGTGCCATGCGAATCCGTGATCGAAACGGTACCCGCGGCCTGTGAGGTGGCCTCAGCGGCGGGTTCCGAAGCGGCGGCCGAAGGTGAGGGGCTATCCTTGGCGGAGTTATTGGAGCAAGCGCCCAGAGCGAGGGTGCCGGCAGCCACAAGCGCGAAAAAGCCGCGAACTGTCTTCTTCATCGTTTACCTTTGCGTAGAGTAAAAATACGTTAGGGAAGGAAGTCCTAACCCGTAGATGAGTGTACTTATACGGGACACCTTAATTCAAGGGCATGTATAAAAAGCGGTATTTTCCCAGGTGAGCCCAGTGTGTATACCTTAACTAATGGTGCGTATTTTAGCGACGCCGTCACGAAGTCGGGGTTTCGGGGTGGAAGCGGTGCGGGCGCGATAGGACCTCTGACTGGCGGCGGTGCGGGCGCGATAGGGCCTCTGGCGAGCATTCGCAATCACGGCAGGCCGCGCCAAAGTAGAAGCACCTCGGCAGCAAGATGTGGAACGGATCTTGCCACCGAGGTGCAGTCGCTGTGGTGTGTAGCCACCGGCGTACGGGGATATTTATGCACGTCAAAGCGCTCCCCGCGCCGCGGTACTCCTTAACGTTACGCTACCGAAAGTTACCGCGGCACGAATGGCGCTCCGGGATATCTCACATCATGTGGATATCTCAACAAAGGTGCTTAGTCCCAGCGTTCTTCCGGGCGGGCGGGATCCTGCCACACGGTGTGGAAAACACCCTCGGTATCGAGGCGGTGATAAGTATGCGCCCCGAAGTAATCACGCTGGGCTTGAATAAGATTGGCCGGGAGGCGTTCGGCGCGCACGCCGTCGTAATAGGCGAGCGAGGAAGCGAATGCCGGGATCGGCACCCCGCGCTGCGCGGCGAACACCACAATGCGGCGCCAGGCCTCCACCGCTCCGGAAATCTCGGAGCTGAAATAGGGATCGGCCAGGAGCAGCGGCAAATCTGGCTGGCGAGTATATGCCTCGGTAATACGGTCGAGGAAAGCCGCGCGAATAATGCACCCTGCCCTCCAAATCCGCGCCATGGCTCCCAGGTCAATACCCCAAGAATTCTCCAGGGAGCCCTTGCGGATAAGCTCGAAACCTTGGGAGTAGGCCACCATCTTCGACGCGTAGAGAGCCAGGCGGATATCTTCGATAAAGCGCTCGCGGTCCTCCACCGCTACCTCGGTGGTGTGCCCGGGCAGGTTGCGGCCGGCGGCACGTTCCGCGCTATCCCCGGAGAGGCTGCGCGCGAAGGTCGCTTCGGCGATGCCGGTGGCGGGCACCCCGAAAGCTGCGGCGTTTTGCACCGTCCACGCCCCGGTGCCCTTCTGGGCGGCGGCATCCTGGATTACGTCCACGAGCGCGCCCCCGGTGGTGGCATCGCGCTGGCGGAGCACCTCGGCGGTGATCTCAATGAGATAGGAATCCAGCTCGGTGGAATTCCAGCGCTCGAAAACGTCGCCAATTTCCGCGGCGCTCATGCCCAGGGCGGTGCGCATGAGGTCATAAGCTTCCGCGATGAGCTGCATATCCGCGTATTCGATGCCGTTATGCACCATTTTTACGAAGTGACCGGCGCCGTTGGGGCCCACGTAGGTGCAGCACGGTTCGCCGTTCTTCCGCGCGGCAATGGCCTCAAACATGGGGCCGAGGCGATCGTAGGATTCGCGGGTGGCACCGGGCATAATCGAGGGGCCCTTGAGCGCGCCCTCTTCACCGCCGGAGACCCCGGTGCCCACAAAATGCAGCCCGCGTGCGGAAATTTCCGCTTCGCGGCGCATGGTATCGGTGAAAAGCGAATTTCCGCAGTCCACGATAATATCGCCCGGCTCCATGAGATCGGCAAGCTCGTCAATAACCGCATCGGTGGGCTGACCGGCCTTGACCATAATAATGGCGACCCGGGGGCGGGCCAGCGAGGCCACGAAATCAGCCATGGATTCGCTCGGGTAGAACTCCCCTTCGCTGCCGTGTTCCGCCATCACCCGCTCGGTTTTCGCGGCGGTGCGATTGTGGATAGCAACTTTGTAGCCGCGGCTGGCGAGGTTGCGGGCCAGGTTCGAGCCCATCACCGCCATTCCGGTTACTCCGATATCTGCAACGCCAACGGGCGGGGTGGGAATAGACATGCGGCTCCTTCTTCTGAGACTTCTACGAACACCTGATTGAGGTTTCTAACGTGTCTATTCTAGAGTCCCGCGCGGGAGCGATGGATAGGTGTTCCGTTCGCTTCCCGGCGAGTGCGTGAAAAATGACAGCCGCATGAGAATATTGCCATCTTCCCCTGAAAAACTGCCGTTTATGCGCATAGTTGTTAGGGTGGCGGTATGAAAAGAACACGTTTCGCGGCCCTGCTTGCCGCCACCGCCACCGCCTTCACCCTGAGTGCCTGTTCCCATGACAACGCCACGACCGCGGATGCCACTACCTCGCCGGCCAGCGCCGCGTCCCAGCCCACCGCCGCGGCATCGAGCTCCGCTGCTGAGAGCGGGAAGAACGACGACGCCGCCGCTGCCGCGGCGGGAGCCTGCGGGGCAGCTCATCTGGCTGCCACGTTCGAGGCTGGCAGCGCTGCCGGCACGCATGTTCTCACCCTTACGAATAGCTCACAGACGGCCTGCACCCTGCATCCCGATGTGGAGATTGAGCTGAAAGATGCCGCCGGCGATGGCGTCTCCGAGAATCTGAAGCTGAGCTCCCAGGCCGGCAGTATCGCCCCGGGATCCAGCGTGAGCTGGACGGTGGCCCTGGCCGATGCCGGGAGCGTGCCGGGATGTGCGCCGGTCAAGCCCGCGACCCATCTTGAGGTTGATATCGAGGATGGCGGGGAGGATATTGATATTCCCGTCAATCTCACGGGCTGTCAGGATGATGATATCGACCTGCTCAGCGAAGTCCGCTAGCGGGGAATCAACCGGGGCGGGTGGCTCAGCCACCCGCCCCGCGTCGTCGTCGTACTTAATATTTAGTTACCCAGGGCGGCCGCAACCACGGCGCGTGCCTCCTCCTGAACCTGGGCCAGGTGCTCGGGGCCGCGGAAGGATTCCGCGTAAATCTTGTAGACATCCTCCGTGCCGGAAGGCCGGGCCGCGAACCAGGCGTTTTCCGTGGTGACCTTGAGGCCGCCAATCGCCGCGTGGTTCCCGGGGGCCTCCACCAGCTTCGCGGTAATCGGTTCGCCGGCCAGCTCCGTGGCCGTGACGTCCGCCGGGGAAAGCTTGCCGAGCTTGGCCTTTTCTTCCTTCGTGGCGGGGGCATCGATGCGGGCATAAGCCGAGGAACCGTAGCGTTCCACCTGCTCATTGTGGAGCTGGGAGGGCGACTTGCCGGTCACCGCGGTGATTTCCGCCGCGAGTAGGTCGAGCACAAGCCCGTCCTTATCCGTGGTCCACACCGAACCATCCTTGCGGAGGAAAGAAGCACCGGCGGATTCTTCCCCGCCGAAGCCGATTTCCCCGCTCACCAGGCCGGGCACGAACCACTTGAAGCCCACCGGGACCTCCACGAGGGTGCGGCCAATTCCGGCCACCACCCGGTCGATAAGCGAGGAGGACACCAGGGTTTTCCCGACGTTCACCTGCTCGGACCACTGCGGGCGGTGGGTGAAGAGGTATTCAATGGCCACCGCGAGATAGTGGTTGGGGTTCATGAGGCCGGCATCCGGGGTGACGATACCGTGCCGGTCGGAATCGGCGTCGTTCCCGGTGGCCAGATCGTAAGGGGCGCGGCCGTTCGCATCCGGCTCCATGCGGTGAAGCAGACCCGCCATCGCGTAGGGCGAGGAGCAGTCCATGCGGATCTTGCCGTCCCAGTCCAAGGTCATAAAGGGCCAGGCCGGATCAACGTGAGGGTTGACCACGGTCAGGTTAATGCCGTAGCGATCCGCGATTTCCTGCCAGTATTCAGCACTTGCCCCGCCCATCGGGTCCGCGCCGATGCGCACGCCCGCCGTGCGAATCGCCTCGAAATCGATGATGGTATCGAGGGCCGTCACGTAGGCGTCGCGGAAATCGTAGGTGCCGACCTTTGTGACCGCGTCCGCGTAGGGCACGCGGGCAATGTTCTTCCACCCCGCGGCGATGAGCTCATTGGCTCGCGCCGCGATCCACTTGGTGGCATCGGTATCCGCAGGGCCGCCATTGGGCGGGTTGTACTTGAAACCACCATCGCGCGGCGGGTTGTGGGACGGCGTAATAACGATGCCGTCGGCCAGACCCGGGCCATCCAAGCGCAGCGCGTGCGGGGCGCCATTGGCCTCCAAGATCGCCAGCGAGACCGCCGGGGTGGGAGTCCACGAACCGCGAGCATCCACCCGCACATCAGCACCGTTGGCTACCAGCACCTCGATAGCGGTTTTTTCCGCCGGGAGGGACAGTCCGTGGGTATCACGGCCCACGAAAATGGGGCCGTTGTATCCCTGGGCATTCCGGTAGTCCACGATCGCCTGCGTGGTTGCCGCGATATGGGCTTCGTTAAAGGCACCATCGAAAGCTGAGCCGCGATGGCCGGAAGTACCGAAAACCACCTGCTGGAGGGGGTTATTCGGATCGGGTTCGATATCGTAATATGCCGCCACCAGCTCATCAACATTGATGAGATCTTCGGGGCGGGCCGGGGTTCCTGCGCGTTCGTTCATACATTGAGTATCCCACGAATTGCGCTCCAATCGCGGGACTTGTTCCGCGGGTGGAACTTCCCCCAGTGACCGGCGCGCGCGGCTAGGGGAACTTCCTCGCCGGGGGCCACCGGGCCGGGCGCGGTAGAGCGTTCCCCGCGGGTGGCCGGCCCGCCGAAAGGTGAGCCGCCTAGCGCCTCCCGGCCGTGCGGGCTGAGCCATCCGGAAGTATCCGGGCCCAGCGGCACGATTTGATTGGGGTTCACGTCCAGGTGGACTTCGTAATAGTGCGAGGTGATGTGCTCGAAATCCACGGTGTCCCCGAAACCGGGGGTCTGGAAAAGATCGCGCGCGTAGGCCCAGAGCACCGGCATCTCGGTCAGCTTCTTTTCATTGCATTTAAAATGCCCGTGGTAGACGGCGTCGAAACGCACCAGGGTAGTAAAGAGGCGCACGTCCGTTTCGGTGATGTGGTCGCCCATGAGGTAGCGGCGGTGCTCAAGCAGCTCGGAAATATTGCGCAGTGCGGTGAAAAGGCGCAGGTAGGCGCGATTATAGGAATCCTGGCTGCCGGCAAAACCGCAGCGGTACACGCCATTATTAATTTCGGTGTAGATATAGCGCATGAGGGCGTCCATGGGTTCGCGCAGTTCCGCGGGGTAGAGGTCCGGGGCGCCCTCGCGGTGGAAATCGCGCCACTCGGTAGAAAAATCGAGCGTCATTTGCGCAAAGTCATTTGTGGCGACGGCGCCGCTAGCAAGATCCACCAGGGCTGGAACCGTAATTCCCAATGAGAAATTCGGGTCGCGGGCCAGGTAGGCATCCCGCAGGAAATGAATACCGAGAACCGGATCCACACCGCCTTCATCACGGTCAAAAATCCAGGACCGCTCATCGTGGGTGGGGCCGGGGATGCCCAGTGATATAACATTTTCGAGCCCGAGCAGGCGGCGCACGATCATCGTGCGATTCGCCCACGGGCAGGCGCGCGCCGCGATGAGGCGGTAACGCCCGGGTTCTACCGGAAATTCGGCACTATCGCGGCTCACGCGCGTGGTGATGTAACGAGCGTCGCGGCTGTATCCTTCGCCGCGGCGGGTAAATGTTGCTCCGATGGTCATATTCGCCTCCCTGTGCATCGGCGATTGGTGATGAGTGATCG
>NZ_JASPCQ010000011.1:0-60317 GCF_030230305.1 Actinotignum sanguinis | reverse complement strand
GAAGTCACTGGCAAGCACAACAACGGTAAGCCGACCAACCCGAATAAGGCCGATACCGATGGTGACGGCGTGACGGATGGGGATGAGAAGAAGGATGGAACCGATCCGAACAACCCCGATACTGATGGCGATGGCCTGACGGATGGGGACGAGAAGAAGATCGGTACTGATCCGAAGAACCCGGATACCGACGGTGACGGCATCAATGACGGTGATGAGGTCAATGGCACCAAGAACCCGTTCAAGGACGATAAGTTCAATAAGGACGGCAAGCCCGGTAATACCGATCCGCTCAACCCGGATACTGACGGTGATGGACTCACCGATGGTGACGAGGTGACCGGTGCCAAGAATGGTGGCAAGGCGACCAACCCGAACAAGGCCGATACCGATGGTGACGGTATCAACGACGGTGACGAAATCAAGAACGGCACCGACCCGTTGAACCCGAACGATCCCGGTAAGCCTGCGCCGAAGCCCAAGAAGGTCAAGAAGACTCTTCAGGTGACAGGTGCAACGAGCGTCGGTCTTGCCGGCACGGCAGCACTCCTGCTGCTCGCCGGTGGACTCGTGGTGACGCGGCGCCGCAAGGCATAAGCTGCTGAACTAATCGCATAACACAAGCGAGGGGCTGGTAGAGAATCCTCTAGAGGATGATCTACCAGCCCCTCCTTGCAGATGAAGCCGCTCGCACGAATGACGAAAGCGACCTCCGCCACGGCCCAGGAAATGCCCGCCTGCATGCACTACGCTGGTGATGCCGCGGTGTGGCACGGCGGCTTCCCTGAGATTGAAAAGGTGGCTCGTCATGTTTGAGACACTGCGCTGCGCCCGCGAATGGACGTTACGCCCGGGCAGCCTGCTGCGTCGCTCGCTGGTATGCCTCATCGGCGTGATCCTCACCGCCATCGGCATCACCATGGCCCTCAAAGGTCACGCCGGCGTGGATCCTTTCACGGCCCTCCTCCAGGGCGTCAGCCACGTGACGGGCCTGTCTTTTTCCTGGGTGGTCCCGGCGGTCAATATCGCCCTCATCGCCCTCATTTTCCCCTTCGATCACAAAGTCTTCGGGCTGGGCACCGTCCTCAACTTCACCCTGGTCGGGGTACTCGTCACCAGCTTCACCGGCATTCTCGATTCCATCTACGTTTTCACGTATTCCATCCCCGGGATGCTCGCCCACCTCGCGGTAGGGCTAGTTATTTTCGCGCTCGGGCTCTCGCTCTACATCACCCCGGATATCGGGCAGGGCGCCGCCGACTGCATCGTCCCCGTCCTCCTGCGCCGTTTCCCGGGCCACTCCTACCGCACCTTCCGCGTGGCCCAGGACTTCATCGTGGTCCTCATCGCCCTCGCACTCTTCCGCTTCGACCTCAGCAGCGGCGTGATCGGCATTGGCACCGCGATTATGGCGCTGGGAATTGGCGTCGTCGTCGATTTCTTCAACCGCACCGTCGCGTACCGCCTGGTAGGTACGACGACGCCCTACACGGCCCGCCCCGCCCCCGCTATCACCGAGGAATAAAACGCGAGGTCAAAGCGAGGCCGCAGGCGCTGGCGCCGTCGTCGTTATGTTTGCGCCTAACCCTACGCACACCGCACCGACTCCTACGCGAACCACCTCCGCACCGCGGCTGTGATTTCCCGGTCGAAGGCATCATCGGAGTGATGCGCCGCGATCCACTCGCGGAAACTCCCGCCGCAAGCCGCATCCAGATCCGCCCGGCACTGCGCGGTGCGGGTAAGAACCCTGGTGAGCATGGCCGCGGCGGCCGCGGTATCGCCATCCGGATAGAAGAAGGGATAGTGCTCGGGCAGCAGGGCGCGGGCCCAGGCTACGTCCGGGAATACCCCGAGCGCCCCGGCGCCCAGCGCCTCCACGTAGGACAGCCCGTAGGATTCCTCCGCGGCCGTGGCCAGGAACGCCGTGGTATGCGCGAGAGCCTCGTAATACGAAGTGCGGGTATCGGTGAGCGGCCCCACGTGCATCCACGGCAGGCGCGAATACGTCATGGCTTTCTCGGAAACCAGATGCGCTTCGTGCAGGCGCATCTCCACCGTGAGCGGGATAAGCTCACGCACCCGGGTCAGCACATCCATAAAGAACTCGGGGCGTTTGCGCGGGGAAAGGTAGATCGCGGGGTAGAGCACCACCGGGACGTCCGGCTCGTGCCGCTCCTGCACGTGATCGAGGCGGAAACCGAGATTCACCCACCCCAGCTTCAGGCGCCCGGCCAGCGGCGGCACCGTCCACTTATTGACCATCTCGCGGATCTCCCCGGCGGTGCGCTCCGAATTCGCGAACGTGGGGAAGAGTGCGCAGGAAAGCGCCACCGGGGCGAGTTCCTCGGCGCTTTCCAGGGTAGACACCGGCAGCCACACAAAATTCATGAGGCGCGGGGTAGCGTGGCCGGCCTTGCGCAGGCGCGCCCACAGGGCCGGAGTGTCATGCACATCCATAGTGATAACAACCGTATCCGGGGCAAGATCTTGCGCGGATGCTGCCGCCGGGTCAAGAACCGCGGCGCCCGGGTCAAGAACCGCGGCGCCCGGGAAAATACGCAAGAGACGCCGCAGCAGGGTGGCGCCGGCATCCTGGCCGACTATATTTCCTTCCGGGCTGAGCTGCGCGCCGGACCAGTGCACGGCGATATTCATGCCAGGACTCCCTTCTCGGGTTCAGAGGTGGGTTCAGAGGTGAATCCGGATCCGGGTTCGGATTCTGATGCGGATGCAGATTCTGATGCGGATGCGGGCTCGTCCAGCAGCGGATCCTCCGTGGAGGCCTGGATTCGCATGCTGTAGAAGGAGCGGTAAATAAAGACGAGCGCGAGGGCCCCGAAGCACACCGCCAGGCCGGTGACCACCGCGGTGAGATTCTGGGCATTGAGGCTCACGGCCAGCTCCACGGCGAGCAGGCCGAAGAGGGTGGTGAACTTAATAATCGGGTTGAGGGCCACCGAGGAGGTGTCCTTGAACGGATCGCCCACGGTATCACCCACGATGGTGGCATCGTGGAGCGCGGTGCCCTTCGCGTGCAAATCCACCTCCACGATCTTCTTCGCGTTATCCCAGGCCCCGCCCGCATTCGCCATGTAAATAGCCTGGTAGAGGCCGAAAATAGCGATGGAAATGAGGTAGCCGATGAAGAAGTACGGCTCGATAAAGGCGAAGGACAGCGTGGCGAAGAAAACCGCCAGGAAAATCGTGAGCATTCCCTGCTGCGCGTACTGGGTACAAATTTCGACGACGCGCCGCGAGTCATCATGGGAAGCCCGCTCCGCATTCTTATCCAGGTGGATGGAATCCTTGATGAACTCCACCGCCCGGTAGGCCCCCGTGGTCACCGCCTGCATCGACGCCCCGGAGAACCAGAAGATCACCGCACCCCCGCTGATAATCCCCAGCAGGAACGGGGCGTGCATGAGCGACAGCATCTCGATCCCGGCGGTCAGCCCGCCGGTCAGCCCGATAATAATGGAGAAAATCATCGTGGTGGCACCCACCACCGCGGTACCGATGAGCACCGGCTTGGCGGTTGCCTTGAAAGTATTGCCGGCGCCGTCGTTCTCCTCCAACATGAGCTTGGCGCGATCCCACTGCGGCGCGAAACCGAAACCGGAGCGAATGTCGGCGTCGATATCAGGAAGGGCCTCAATGCGGGAGAGCTCGTAAACCGACTGGGCGTTATCGGTCACCGGCCCGTAGGAATCCACCGCGATCGTCACCGGTCCCATGCCCAGGAAACCGAAAGCCACCAGACCGAAAGCGAAAACCGCCGGCGCTAGCATGAACTCGCGCAGGGTGGCATCCGCGATCACGAATGCCCCGGCCATGAGCCCCACAATGGTGATACCCAGCCAGAAAGCGGAGAAATTCCCGGCCACCACGCCGGAGAGAATATTGAGGGAAGCCCCGCCCTGGCGCGAACTTTTCACCACTTCACGCACGTGCCGCGAGGTCGTGGAGGTGAAGACCTTGACCAGCTCCGGGATGAGCGCCCCCGCGAGAGTCCCGCAGGTGACGATCGTGGCGAGCGCGAGCCACAGTGCGCCGTCGTGCCCACCCAAAACGAGCCAGGAGATCCCGTACACGCAAGCAATGCAGAAAATCGAGGTGAGCCACACGAGTGAACTCAGCGGTTTTTCGAAATTGAGGGTGGTGGCCTGCGCGTAGCGGGTCGCGGCCAGGCGCGCATTGAGCCCGTAGGCCAAGGCCGAGGCGATAATCATCGCCACCCGCACCGTGAACACCCACACCAGCAGGGTGGCTTGCAGCGCCGGATCATGAACGGCCAGCACAATAAAGGTCACCAGCGCCACCCCGGTCACCCCGTACGTTTCGAAGCCGTCCGCGGAGGGGCCCACCGAATCCCCGGCATTATCACCCACGCAATCGGCGATAACACCCGGGTTCCGCGGGTCGTCCTCATCAATTTTGAACACGATTTTCATGAGGTCGGAGCCAATATCGGCAATCTTCGTGAAAATACCACCGGCGATGCGCAGGGCCGACGCCCCCAGGGATTCCCCGATGGCGAAGCCAATAAAGCACGCCCCGGCCACATCCGCGGGCAGGAACAGCAAAATGACGAGCATCATCAGCAGTTCCAGGGAAATGAGCACCATCCCGATGGACATCCCCGAACGCAGCGGCACCTGGTGCAGCGGCAGCGGGCGCCCGCGCAGCGAAGCGAAAGCCGTGCGCGCATTGGCCAGGGTGTTCACGCGAATCCCGAACCACGCCACCGCGTAGGACCCGCCCATACCCAGCAGCGAGAACGCCACCACAATCGCGAGCTTGCCCCACGTGAAGCCCACGAGGAACTTGTAGTAGACCACGATCACCGCGGTGATGAAGGCCCAGAGCACCAGCAGGAATCGCCCCTGCTTGACCAGGTAGGCCTTGCAGGTTTCGTAAATCAGGTCCGCGACCTCGGCCATGGCCCGATGCACCGGAAGCTTACGCAGATTCATATACGTGATGAGCCCGAAGCACAGTCCCAGCACGCATACCCCCACCCCGATGAGGAGGAGCAGCCGGCCGGAAACCCCGCCCACCGCGCTCACGCCCGACAGGTCAGGCAGTACGATATTTGCTTCACCTCCGTGCACAGTTGCCGCACCGGCGGGCGCGCTCGCGGATGCGGCGCACGAACCTAGGGCAACGGGAGCCAGCGCGAGCGCCCCGAGCAGGGGGAGCAGCCGGCGTGGACGCGAGGTGTTCTTGTGTGTGGATACAGAAAAACAACGTCCCATAATTACCTCGACATAAAATGATGAGGCTCCTTTGCCTCTCTTTCATCCTAGGTCGGCCGGGCGATCAGTAATAGGGACCAGGTACGACGACGCCACACAAGTGTGCGCCACTTTCGCCGCGAGAGGCCGGTCGTCGCCGCGTCTAGGCCCGAGGTCCCACGGTGGGTGGGTCTTTCGGTGCGGGGGCTTTCGGTGCGGGGTCTTTCGGGGTGTCCGGACAGGCACTCTGAGCCGGGCGGGCCAGACCGAGCGCTCTGAACCGGGCGGACTAGATCGCGCTTTCTGAACCGGCGAGGCACTACGTGTTTTCAGAGCTGTACTTCATTTGTCGTACGTTTGAAGTACACCTCAGGAAAAACACCCCGCCCCGCCGCTGCGGAGCTCCGGCTCTGCGGGCGCGCGAGGCGGACTGCGTATGTGGATTGGCTGGGGATGGGGTGAGTCATATCGGTATACCGGTGTTGCAGATGGGTTTGGTTGGCGTAGTGGTACTGGAGAACGTCGGGCCTGACAGAGTGGTACTGCACGACAGAAAATCGGGTATTGGTTGTAGCTCCAGTACCACTTTGTTCGTGATCGCCGCGGGTGCCCTCTCGGAGACCGGAAAATGCATCCTCTCGACCGTAGGTCTTGTGGAAAGCAACGCTATGACGGCGGGGCCCACAGAAAGCAACGCTATGGCGGTAGGTGCCGCAGAAAGCAACGTCATGACGGCGGGGCCCACAGAAAGCAACGCTATGGCGGTAGGTGCCGCAGAAAGCAACGCTATGGCGGTAGGTGCCGCAGAAAGCAACCCCAGTGCATGATTTGGAAAACTTAATGTATTTGCTGTTGCATTTTGTGCGGAGCGGGAAGTGGGGCACATGGAAGTGGGACAAAGCACCGCTCCCCGAACGGCGGACCGAAGTCCGAGGTTCGGGGAGCGGTGTTATTGGCCAGTTTCCAGCCCGGCGCCTCATGCCAGCTCAGCGCCCGGCACCTGTTCAGCGCCCAGCGCCCAGCGCTTAGCAGCAGCCGGTGGAGACATTCTCCTCGTCGAAGGCTGCGCGCTGACGCCAGAAATCACGTTCGGCAAGCGGCGGATGATCGGGGTGTTCACGGGCATGCCGGGCTACGTATTTGTCGTAGGCCGATTCGCCGGTGAAGTCCCGCCACAGGCTGCGAGCATGTGCCGCGAAGGCGCGAAGCTGGGTAATAAACATGGACCTGATCTCCTAGTGCTGGGCGGACTCGGAAGAATCCGCGTCGCTGGCAGAGCCCGCCTTGGCTGCGGGCGCCGTCGTACCAGAACCATCGCCAGAACCATCGCCAGAACCAGCACCCGCACCGTGCGGTGCCGCGCCCTTACGGTGATCGAAACCGGGAATCAACGCCGGGTCGCCCACGACGGCGTATTCCGCCACCACCTTCTTCTCCAACTTGGTCGGGAAGAGCTGGGTAGGCGCGTAGAAGTTGGATTCCTGGTAAGGATCTTCGGAATTCACGTACTTCTTCGCGGTGATAACCCGGATGATCTTGATAATCGCGCAGACCAGCACGAAGGCCACCGTGGCCAGGAAGATGACGGAGAGCCAGCCCTGGATGAAGGTGTTGCGCACAATCGCGGACTGGATACCGATGGCCTCGGTGTCGCCGGCGGCCTGCGCCTTCGCGAGCGCTGCCTTAGCGTTGGTGTTCTGGGTGAAGTACCCGATGGCGGCGTCGGAGGAGAAGATCTTCTGCCAGGACGCCGCGAAGGTGACCACCAGGTCGAAGGCCGCGGCGATGCCCGGGATCCAGGCCCACTTCGCCCAGCCCTTATTGACCACTACCACGGTGCACAAAATAAGCGCCATCGCGGCAATGAGCTGGTTAGCCACCCCGAAGAGCGGGTAGAGGGTTTGGATACCGCCGCGCGGGTCGGTCACGCCCATGAGCAGCAGCGAGCCCCAGGCCGCCACCACGATGGCCGTGGTAATCCACGCGCCCACCCGCCAGGAGGGATCCTTGAACTTGGGCAGCACATTGCCTAGCGCGTCGCCCAGCTGGAAGCGGGCCACGCGGGTCACGGCGTCCACGGCGGAGAGGATGAAGAGCGCCTCGAACATAATCGCGAAGTGGTACCAGAAGCCCATCATGGCCTGGCCGCCACCCACCTGGTGCAGAATATGCGCGATGGCCACCGCGAGGGTGGGCGCACCACCGGTACGTGAGGTGACGGAGGTTTCCCCAACGTCTTCGGCGACCTTATCGAAGGCCTCCGCTCCCACGTAGGTTTTCTCGTTGCCGTTCTCATCCCAGGATTCCCACCGGGCTTCCACCGAATTGCCGTGCGTATCGGTGACCGCGAGGTTTTGCACCGCGGCGGCCGAAAGCTCGGCGCGGTTATCGGTCATCTGCACGATGGCCGTGCCCGCCAGCTTATCGGTGGTGTGCTCGGAGGTATTCATACCGAAGTAGATACCCATGTTGAGGGACGACGCCGCAGCCAGCGCCATAATTGCCACGAAGGATTCCATGAGCATCCCGCCGTAGCCGATCATGCGAACCTGGGATTCCTTCTGGATCATCTTCGGGGAGGTACCGGAGGAAACCGTTGCGTGCATCCCGGACAGTGCCCCGCAGGCGATGGTAATAAAGAGGAAGGGGAAGAGTTCCCCGGCGAAAACCGGTCCGTCTGTATTCGAGGCGAATTCGGTGACGGCCGGCATTTCCACCAGCGGGCGCACAATAAGAATGCCCAGGGCCAGTACCACGATGGTGCCGACCTTCATGAAGGTGGACAGGTAGTCACGCGGGGTGAGGAGCAGCCACACGGGCAGCACGGCCGCGAAGAAACCGTACACAATCATGCACCACACGAGGGTGGTGGGGGACAGGTGCAGGAACGCCTGGCCGAAATCGGATTCCGCCACGTAGCGGCCTCCGATAATCGCACCGAGCAGCGCAATGAATCCAACGATGGAGACCATTGTGATGTTGCCGGGCTGGACGAAGCGCAGCCACAGGCCCATACATACCGCGATGGGGATGGTCATACCGACGGCGAAAACGCCCCAGGGCGAATCGGCCAGCGCGTTCACGCAGATCATGGCGAGCACGGCCAGCACGATCATGAGCATCACGAGGATCATGACGGCGGCCACGGCCCCGCCGATCTTCCCGATTTCATCTACGGCCATCTGGCCGAGGCTGCGTCCGCCGCGACGCATGGAGAAGAAGAGGACGAGCATGTCCTGGACGGCGCCGGCCACGCACACCCCGAAGATAATCCACAGGGTGCCGGGCAGGTAGCCCATCTGGGCGGCCAGCACCGGGCCCACCAGCGGGCCGGCACCGGCGATAGCGGCGAAGTGATGCCCGTAGAGCACCACGCGGTTCGTCGGGTCGAAATCGCGTCCGTTATTGATGCGTTCGGCCGGCGTCGCGTTGGAATCGTCGGGCTTCATAATGGTTTTTTGAATAAAGAGCGCGTAGAAGCGGTAGGCGATCATGTAGGTACAGACCGATGTCACCACGAACCACGCCGTATTGACTTGTTCACCGCGATAGAAGGCGAGCATGTACCAGCCCGCAACGCCGAGGGCTGTTACGAGGACCCACACCGCGATGCGCGGCAGCGTCCACTTCGTATGCGGTTTTGTTCCGACCGGAACACCGTGGCGGTTCCGGATAATATATTTTTCCTCTTCCTCAGAATACTGAGGAAGAGCAGTGTCAGCTGGTGCACTCATAGCTGAAACTCCATTTATAGGGCCGGCGTGGTCCGCGTGGACGGCAGCGCTGGCATCTTGTGCGGATCCTCGGTTGAGTACCCGGGTGGCGTACGCCACCACATCCGATAATAAACGCGTGCAACAGTCTTGCGTTAACTTACGTTGGCGTTACCGGCCCGTTTGTGAGCTAGACCACCTAAATTGTGGCTTGCCGCGATGAAGTGCGACGACGCCGCCAGCTGCCCGCGGGTTGGTTTGCGGCGTAAATGGCTCCCTCGAGCCGTTTTCTCCCCAATCGCAAGATGTAGGGGTGGCGGGCGGCCGATGCCCCTAGGGGTAGTGGTGAGAGTGTATGTATGCCGCGAAACGCGGCCCTGTGAAAATGTGTCACACATCATAAAATGGGCGGGGTGGAGCTGAGAGTGGCGCGACGTCGCCCTTTACGGGGGTGGTGGGGATGCCCGCGGCGCAAAAAACGCGCCCGTGTGGCCTACAAAGCACACCGGTGTCATTCCGGACGACTACTATATGTAGTGTTCGATTTTTACGGAGGCACAAGATGTTGATTGATACCTCAACGACCACGGGAGTAGCTGTTACCAAGCGTGACGGTCGGTCGGTTAGCTTTGACGCCGGTAAGATCTACCGCGCAATCGCGCTGGCAATGAACAGCCAGGGCATTGACGATTACGCATTCGTTGAAGAAGCCACCCGTACGGTGATCGATCATCTTGATGCTGAGAAGCTTGACGTTCCCACCATTCAAACGGAAGTGGAAAACGTGCTCATGGCCTCCCGCTACCCGCAGGTGGCGCGTGCCTATATCGAATACCGCCACGATCGCGATACCGCGCGCGAACAGGCCATGGATATTTCGCGTTCCCTGGATAAGCTCATGCAGCGCGATAAGACCGTGGTCAATGAGAACGCGAACAAGGACTCCACTGTATTTAACACCCAGCGTGATTTGACCGCGGGTGCGGTGGCCAAGGCATACGCTCTCAAGTACCTGCTGCCCCCGGCGGTGGCCAATGCTCATATTAAGGGCGATATCCACTTCCACGATCTGGATTACAACCCCTTCCAGCCCATGACCAATTGCTGCCTCATCGATATTGAAGGCATGCTGCGCGATGGTTTCCAGATCGGCAACGCCCGGGTGGAATCCCCGCGTTCCATTAACACCGCAACCGCGCAGATCGCCCAAATCATCGCGAATGTGGCCTCCAGCCAGTACGGTGGCTGCTCGGTGGATCGCTGCGATGAGGTGCTTGCCCCCTACGCGGAACTCAATTACGCCAAGCACCTCAAGGATGCGCAGCGCTGGGTCGCTGAAGATAAGCGCGATGAGTACTGCTGGGAAAAGACGAAGAAAGACATCTACGATGCCATGCAGTCCCTGGAGTATGAGATCAATACTCTCTACTCCTCGAACGGGCAGACTCCTTTCGTCACCCTTGGTTTCGGCTTGGGTACCAACCGTTTCGAACGCGAAATCCAGAAGGCAATCCTCACCATTCGCATTAAGGGCATCGGGGCCGATGGCCACACCGCGATCTTCCCGAAGCTGGTTTTCGGGCTGCGCCGCGGAGTTAACCTCAATCCCGAGGATCCTAATTACGACGTCAAGCAGCTCGCGCTGGAATGCTCCACGAAGCGCATGTATCCGGATGTCCTCTCTTATGATCGCCTCACCGAACTGGAAGGTGATTACAAGGCTCCGATGGGCTGCCGTTCCTTCCTGCCCAAGTGGGTGGATCCGGAAACCGGTGAGGCCGTGAACGCCGGGCGTAATAACCTGGGCGTGGTCACTCTCAACGTGCCGCGTATTGCACTGCAGGCGCGCGGGGATAAGCAGCGTTTCTGGAAGATCTTTGATGAGCGCATGCAGGTGGTTAAGGAAGCTCTGGTCTACCGCGCCCAGCGCTGCGAGGATGCCACTCCGGAAAACGCCCCCATTCTCTACCGCTACGGTGCCCTGGGTATCCGCGCGGAAGAGGGCGATGAGGATGTGACCAAGTTCTTCCACAACCAGCGTTCCACGCTGTCCATTGGCTACATCGGCCTGTACGAAGCGGCTACCGCGTTCTACGGCCCCGAGTGGGAGCACAATGCCGAAGCAAAGGAATTCACGCTGGATATCGTGCGCCGCCTGAGCGCGTACGCTGACCAGTGGAAGAAGGAGTACCCCTACTGGTTCTCCGTTTACTCCACCCCGGCCGAGTCCCTGACCAACCGTTTCTGCTCCATGGACCGCGAGCGTTTCGGTGCGGTTCCGGATATCACCGCGAAGGATTACTACACAAATTCCTTCCATTACGATGTGCGCAAGAAGATCACTCCCTTCGAGAAGATCGACTTCGAAGCGCCCTACGCGGAGTACACCAAGGGTGGCTTCATCCACTATTGCGAGTACCCCAAGCTGACCCACAACACCGCGGCTCTGGAAGCGGTATGGGATTACGCTTACGATAAGGTGGCCTACCTGGGTACCAATACCCCGATTGATAAGTGCTACGAATGTGGCTTCAGCGGGGAATTCGATCCCACGGCGGAAGGCTTCAAGTGCCCGAACTGCGGCAATGATGATCCCGACCGTTGCGACGTCGTCAAGCGGACCTGCGGGTACCTCGGCAACCCGGTCAAGCGCCCCATGGTGCACGGCCGGCACGAGGAAATCATTTCCCGTGTCAAGCACATGGACGGTCCCTGCGCCTAAGCTCCTCGCGGGCGCACTATCGCAAGGCTCCCCGCACTCGGCGAATGTGCCGGGCGCGGGGAGTATTGCGACTCAGGGACTGTGAAAAGGTAAGGAAGAATGCGAGAATTGCGCCTGCTCACCACCCCGCCGGATGCTCCGGGGGTGCACCAGCCCAAGCGCCCGGGCGCCTGGGATGGGCGGCGCCTGTCCCGCAGCTACGTTGCCGATTACAAGCCCTTTGTCATGGTGGACGGGGAAGGGGTACGCTGCGCAATTTACGTATCCGGGTGCCCCTTCAAATGCCCGGGCTGCTATAACGTGGCGGCCCAGAGTTTCCGCTACGGCACCCCCTATACCGAAGAACTCGAAGAACGCATCCTCGCGGACTGCGCGAAAAGCTACGTGGCCGGGGTGTCCTTCGTGGGCGGGGAACCTTTCCTCAATACCCCGGTTCTCCTGCCTTTGGCGCGGCGTTTCCGCGAGCGCTTCGGGAATACCAAAACAATTTGGAGCTGGAGTGGATACACCTTCGAGCAGCTCCTGGAAGAAACCGAAGATAAACGCGAACTTCTTTCTCACGTGGACGTGCTGGTGGACGGGCCCTTTATCCAATCCCAGTTCATTCGGGACCTGACCTTCCGCGGCTCGAAGAATCAGCGCATTATCGACGTACCCGAAACATTTGCCGCTATGCAAGCCGGGTGCGAAGCCCCGGTGCGGCTCTGGAAAAATGGAGATTACGACTAACGTGACCAGTACTCACCCCGCCGCTCAGGAACCTGCCGTTCAGCCGCCGGCAACGATGCCGCGCCGCAGCCGCGTTCTTATCGGAACACTTCTCGCCATTATGACCACCGGGGCGCTCACCGCCTTCTCTATTTTTGTGCGCCCGCTCGCCGCCAGCCGCGGCTGGGCACCCCCGGATATCATGCTGGCTTTCGGGCTCGCCTCCCTGGTGGTGCCCTTCATTATGATCGCTTCGGGTACGCTGCTGCGGCGCGGCTACGCGGCCCAGATGATGGCGGTGGGCGGTATCTGCTTCGGGCTGGGGCATATCCTGGCCGGCCTGGCACCCTCCCTCCCGCTTTTCGTGCTCAGCTACGGACTGGTCACCGGCGGCGGCCAGGGTCTCTTCTACTCGGCCGCGCTCACGAATACCATGCGTTTCTTCCCCGACCGGCGCGGCATGGTGGCCGGCCTGATCACCGCGGGGATGGGAATCGGCCCCATGATCATCGCCCCGGCCGGCCAGCACCTCATCGCCGGATACGGCGTGCGGAGCGCCCTCGTGATTCTCGGAATCGCTTTCACGGTCATTAACGCAGCTGCGGTTATCTTCCTGGTGCGTCCCTTCCGGGAAGAATACGGGGCCTATTTGCCCCGCCCGGCGGGCACCGCCGCAGCCGCCGGGCCGCGCGCGAGCCTCAGCCCGCGCCAGATGCTCGCCACTCCCACGTTCTGGCTTATCCTCGCTATTTTCGTTATGGCCGCGTTCGGTGGCATCATGGTGAACGCCAATATGGCGCCGCTTGCCACCAGTATTGGGTTCGACGCCGCAACCGCGGCTCTCACCGTCTCGCTTTTCGCGGTTGCGAACGCGGCCGGGCGGCTGGCCTGGGGCTGGCTTTCCGACCGTATCGGCATCCCGCTGTGCCTGGTGGCGGTGCTCGGTTGCGCGGCCGGTGGGCTCGCGCTTCTTGCGCTATCCGGGCGCGGGGCGACGGCGCTCTTCCTCACCGGAGCCATCCTCGTGGCCCTGGCTTTCGGGGGCACCATGAGTCTCTTCGCGCCGCTGACCATGCAAAGCTTCGGGCCGCGCCATAACGGAACCAACTACGGCCTCATGTTCCTCGGTTTCTCACTGGCCGCCGTCGTCGCCCCACGCTGGGCCGCGGCAAGTGCCGGTGCCCACGGGGGCTCCTTCACGCCCGCGCTCTGGGGAGCTTGCGTACTGGCAGCGGTCGGTCTTTTCTTGGCCGGACTTTTCCGCTGGTGGAAAGCGCGCTCACCACGGCGCTGAGCTTTCCCGTAAAGTGAAAGAAACAAGGAGGTAGCTATGGCTCAGCTCTCTGCCCGGCGTATCGGGCATCTTCATTTCACCGCCGTTAATGATCGCGGTGCCAGCGTGGAAATCGGGAAAGGCCCCGAACAATTTACCCCCGGGGAACTCATGCAGCTGGCGGTGGCCGGGTGCCAGGCCCTCAGCGCGGATTCCCGTTTTGAGCAGGCGCTCGGGGAGGATTATCACGCCACGTTCACGGTGAGTGCGGATGCGAACCGCGAGGAAAACCGCTTCACCGCTTTCCATACCGCCCTCGAGGTGGAGTTTGCCGATATGCCAGAAGAGGCACGCGCTGCGCTACTGGGGCGGGTGGACCGCGCCATTGAGCGGGCGTGCACGGTGGGTCGCACTCTCGACCACCCCGCCCCGCACAACCTGGAGATCCGCGACGCTGCGGGTAACTAGGATGCCTTCGGGTACCACTGAGAAAGGACAGCAAGCATGAGTACCGCTAGCTTGAGCGCCGCCGGAGTGAGTATCTGGCTGGATGATCTATCCCGCGAGCGTATTGCCTCCGGGAATCTCGCTTCCCTCATCGATACGCATACGGTGCGGGGCGTGACCACGAATCCCACAATTTTCGCCGCGGCCCTGCGCAACGGGGAAAGCTATACCGAGCAGGTGGCCGCCACCGCGGCGGCCGGCAAGGATGGCGACGAGGCCATTTTCGACATCATTATCAAGGACGTGCAGGACGCCTGCGATATATTCCGCCCGATCTTTGAGGAAACAGGCGGGGAAGACGGGCGTGTTTCCATCGAAGTCTCCCCGGAATTAGCACACGATACCTCGGCTACCGTGGCCCAGGCCCGCCAGCTGTGGGACCGGGTGAACCGCCCGAATGCCATGATCAAAATCCCGGCCACGAAGGAAGGCCTGCCCGCTATTACCGAAGTGATCGGGCACGGGATCTCCGTGAACGTCACCCTGATTTTCTCCCTGGCGCGCTACGGCGAGGTCGTGGATGCCTACCTCGCCGGCCTGGAAAAGGCCCAGCGTTCCGGGCATGCCCTCAGCGATATTCACTCGGTGGCTTCGCTTTTCGTTTCCCGCGTGGATACTGAAGTGGATGCCCGCCTGGAGAAGATCGGTACCGAGGAAGCCCTGGCACTACGCGGCAAGGCCGGGGTGGCCAATGCCCGCCTGGTCTACGAAATCTTCGAAAAGAAATTCGCGTCCGAACGTTTCACCGTGCTGGCCGCGGACCACGCGCATGCCCAGCGCCCGCTGTGGGCATCCACCGGGGTGAAGAACCCGAATTACCCGGATACCCTCTACGTCACCGAGCTGGTGGCTCCCGCAACCGTGAACACCATGCCGGAGAAAACCCTGGAGGCCACCGCGGATCACGCGGACATCACCGGGGATACCGTGCGTGAAAACTACGGGCAGGCACACCGGGTCTTCGAGGAACTCGCCGCGGTGGGCGTGGATATGGGCGATGTGGCCGCCCAGCTCGAACGCGAAGGCGTGGAGAAGTTCATCGTCTCCTGGAAAGAACTGAGCGAAACGGTCAGCGCAGCGCTCGCGGCTGCCCGCTAAGTCTGCCTGTTCTACCCTGCCCAGTGCTGCACCACCCGCAGCGCCAGCTCCGGCATCTGCGCGGGTGTGTAGCGCTGGTCGATGGGTAGGGCGAGGACATGTGGCCAGTCGATCATATGGGTCAGGCGCGGCCAGAAAGCGGGGGTGAAAACTCCGTGGGCGGCGAGGCGCTCGGCCCAATGGTGCGGGGCGGGCCAGTGCGGCGGTAGGGCGTCCAGGTGGAGCGCGAGCGCGTAGGGAGCATGGCTAGCGGGCGCGTTGCTCGCGGTCGCGGTGCTAGTAGCCGCGCAGCTTTCTTCCCCGCCGCGGAATAGCGCAGCCTCCGGCACCCCCTCGTTCAGCAATGCCGCGCGCAGGACCCGGGCATTTGCACGCCGCCGTTCCAGCGCCGCCGCAATATCCAGGTGGCTGAGAATATCCCGGGCGGGCCCGCTCATTGAGCTCGGGTTGAGAGCGGCATCGATGGCGGCCTCAGCTGCGCCGTCGTTCTCCTCCCCGCGCAATTGCAGCAGGCCGCGCCGGGTCGCTTCGCGCGCCGCCGCATTACCCGCAGCCGCGGCGGGAAGCGAGGGGCCGAGCGCCCAGGCGCCGTCGGGAATCGGAAACCACTTCCGCAACGATGCCGCGGCATAACGTGCCGGGACGTCCTGGGTAGCGGCACCGAAGGGTGCGTGCGTGAGATCGGCGACGACGACGCCACCGCGGCCCTCCCACTCCGCAAGCACGGCGCGCAACTCGGGCGCGGGCCAAGCTCCGAAGGTGGTGGAGATGAGGACCGCGCAGCGCAGCGGGTCGGTGAGGAGCGGGGCGAGCCGGGCCGGGGCGGGCAGGAGATCCGGGCCGACCTGCACCCAGTGGACCCGGATGCCTTCGAGCTGGAAAGGCTCGACCGCGGTCGCGCACAGAAAGCCCGGCGCGATGATGCGGCGGATACCGCGGGCGGCGAGAGCCTGGGCGATAAGGCCGAGGGCCTGGCGCCCCGATTGCACCAGCATCGCACCGGGCGGAACCGGAAGAGCACGCGGGGCGCAGCGGTGCGGGAGAGAAGTGAATTCGCCGCCGAAGATCACGCTTGGGTGCCGTTTCTAGAACGTGCGGCTGCGTAGGAGAGTAGATACGCGGTGCATAAACTCCTTTAAAAAGCGTTCAGCATCGACCGTGAGTGCTACCTTGACGGTCTTATGCGGATTGTTAAGGCGCTGCTCGTCTCCGATTGTCCTGCCGCGGAAAGGTTCTGACAAATCGACCTTCAGATTAGTTGTGAAGAAAGAGGCGAGCGATGGATCTATTGCTATAGCTACCGCGAGCGGATCGTGAAGTCCACAGCCTCCTAAATACGGGGCGATTGTGCCGTATGCCTGGATGTATGAATCCGTTATCTCAGCCACGTAGTTCGCTGCGGGTGTTCCAATTTGCCGCCAGGCTGCGGTTTCTTTGTACGTAAGGAGTGTTTGTAGTGTCACGTCTAAACCGACCATGGTGATCGCCGTTCCAGAACGGAACAGTATATCGGCAGCTTCTGGATCCTGGGAGATATTTGCCTCTTGTACTGGATTACAGTTGCCCGGAACTGTTAAGGCACCGCCCATGATGGTGATCTGGCATCCATTGTGGAATTCTGGGTCTTTTTCCAAAGCCTGGGCAAGGTTAGTCATCGGTCCAGTTGCCACTAGTGTTAGATTCTCGCCATGTTCCTTTGCGGATTCGATAAGGAAGTCACAAGCAGGTGCATGTTCAGGCTGACGGTTGGATTTCGGGATCTGTACGTTACCGAGGCCGTTTCTACCGTGAATGAGTGCCGATGCTTCTTGGACATCGAAGGTAGAACGTTGGAGTGCGTGGGAAGCTCCGGCAAATACGGGAATGTCTTGACGACCGAACAGGTCAAGAAGGGCGAGACTGTTCTGAACGCCCGTATCCCGTTGAACGTTCCCGAACGTTCCGGTGATACCAATAATTTCCACTTCCGGGGAACCTAAAGCGTAGGCAAGCGCCAGGCAATCGTCGATTCCAGTATCAAGATCTAGGATTAGCTTCTTCATTGAAAACTCCTGTGGGTGTTGAAATTTCTTTGCAGGTCCTTATGTATTGGAAGTGGGTGTTGACGCCGGGGAATGCGCGTCAGAATCTGCATCTTTCCGGGGGTTACGCTCCTCTCGCATGAGTCGTTGGAGCCAGTAAAGATCAATGACGACGATTGCTGTATTCATGATAACCATAGGCCAAATGCCCAGTATGAGGTTGTAAATAGCGGCGATACCGCTGCCGACAAAGTTCCAAAAGCGAAACTTTCTTTGGTTAGGCAGGATTAGCGAAAGAACGACAAGGAGTGATCCTAGCCATCCGAAAGCCTCAAGTAACGTTTTCTGATCCATACGTACTTACCCCCTTGTGAGTACATGTCCAACAATAGATGTAGATGTAGAACAACTTATTGACAAGATAGCACAGCTGTGACAGGCTTGTAGAACAACTTACAAGATGAAGGAGGTAGTCAATGAGGACTATTGATTGGATCGATGGGCATATTGAACTCATTGACCAGACGAAACTGCCGGGTGAACTGGTGGTACGAAAAGTGTCAGATCTTGACGAGCTTATTGACGACATCAAGCGACTGGCTGTACGCGGTGCACCCGCTCTCGGAGTGTCTGGAGGGCTCGGTGTCGCACTAGTCGCTCAACAGGGCTTGAGCGGAAGTGACTTAGAAGATGCTGCAGATCGCCTCGCAAATGCTCGTCCGACGGCCGTCAACCTTTCCTGGGGCGTTAAACGCGTTATGCAGTACGCGAGTAAAGGTAAAGACAGGATTCTGGAAGAAGCTCTCAAGATTCGCGATGAGGACATTGCTTCGTGTTACTCCATGGGGCAATATGGCGCGGATCTTATGGAAGAACTGCTTGGTGAAGGGCAGCATTCGGTTATGACTGTCTGCAACACCGGTGGTTTGGCGTGCGTGGAGCGGGGAACCGCCCTCGGTGTTATCCAGACCATGTTTGAGCGAGGAACTCTCAAGGAAGCGCTTCCCGTTGAAACTCGTCCCCTTCTGCAGGGCTCGCGGCTTACCGCGTGGGAACTCCAGCAAATGGGAGCACCTTACCGACTCATTGTTGATTCCGCGGGGCCTTTCCTACTTCGTCGGGGCTTTGCCCAGGCGTTCTTCGCCGGCGCAGATCGCATTGCAGCTAATGGTGATACTGCTAATAAAATTGGTACTTACTCGCTGTCGCTCGGCGCTAAGGCGATGAATCTTCCGGTCATTATCGTGGCTCCGGAATCTACGATCGACATGGCGACGAAGACGGGTGCTGATATCAAGATCGAAGATCGTGGTAGCGAGGAAGTTGCAAACTTCCACGGAGTCCGGACAGCTCCTGAAGGCACAGAAGCTATTAATCCCGCTTTTGACGTGACGCCGCACGAGAATATCACCGCTATTGTCACGGATCGGAGAGTCATTCGTATTGATCGTGGTGAAACACTCGCAACGGTACCTCTCGGACCAATTCGCACAAAATAGAAATTAGCTAAGGAGAACAGCGTGGCTACTTCAAAGGCGAAGTCAAAGCTTGCGGCTATCTTAGGTGTCGCTGCCCTGTCACTCACTGGGTGCGGTGGAAGTGACAACGCCGATAACGGAACTGCTAATGGCGGTTCTGATGGCCCTACTTATATTTACCTGACAAATGATCCCATCGGTGTAAACAAGTTCCTGGAATCAGGAAAGATTGGTGTTGAAAAAGCCGCCGAAAAGCACGGTGGAACCGCCAAGGTTTATGAGGGAAATTCAGACCAGACCTCGATCCGGCAAAATATGGATCAAGCGATTGCCGAAAACCCTGACTATATCGTAACGATTACGTATTCCTACACTGATGTGGCGTTCGAATATGCGGAACGTTATCCGGACCAGAAGTTCATTCACATTGACGACTGCCCGCCGGGCCCCTACCCGTCAAATATGTACTGTGCAGTCTTCCGCGAGCACGAAGCTGCCTATCTACTTGGATATGAGGCGGGGTTGCTCACAAAGAGCAATCGCGTAGGCTCGGTCGGAGCGGTGGACATTCCGTTCATTCACCGGTACACCGATGCGTACGCAGCGGGAGCCAAGGCTGCCAATCCTGCGGTCTCCGACCAACAGCTGTTCATCGGCGGTGACAGTCCCTTCTCCGATCCTGCACGAGCCAAGGAGCAGGCATCTGCTTTAGTTGCTCAGGGAGTGGACCATATCTTCGCGGTAGCTTCCGGATCCAACGGTGGCATTTTTGAGGCGACTGGAAGTGGCGGTGTAACCGGGTACGGCGTAGATGTGAATCAGTGCCCGCTGACTCCTGGCGGAGTTGGTGACGGCACTCTGAAACTCATGGATTCGCTGATTCCACAACTTATCGACAAGATTGATGCTGGACAGGCTGAATCATTCTCATCCTTCGGCTTGGCAGAAGGCGGAATGGATCTTGTTTCGCTCGCTCCGGGTGCGGCCGAATCGCAATGCACGGTCATGGATCATCCTGATGTGGTTGCGAAGCTTGCGGAAATCAAGCAAATAATTATCGACGGCGAAATCACGCCACCTGACGCAACCGGCAAGTTTAACTAATCCCAATGGAGTGGGGCTGGAAACCTACACGGCCCCACTCCAGTTTTGTAAGAAGGGAGGATGCCAATGCTTGATATCGAAATGAGAGGCATCACAAAATCCTTCCCCGGTGTCCAGGCGAATAAGAACGTCACTTTTTCGGTGAATAAGGGTGAGATTCATGCGCTCATGGGCGAGAACGGCGCGGGGAAATCAGTCCTGATGTCTATCCTGTCTGGACTTTACACTCCGGATGAAGGTTCGATCTTCCTCGATGGGAAGGAAGTCCACTTCGCAAGCCCTCTGGATGCCATCAGGGCAGGAATTGGAATGGTATTCCAAGAGTTCCAGATGTTCCCGTCCATGACGGTTGCTGAGAATGTTGTGTTCCGAAAGGAACCAACAACCGGAGGATTGATTAATCGGTCTGAAGCTGTCGAAATTGTTGAAAGTTACGCGCAACGTTTTGGTTTGGATGTTGATCCACTTATGCGCGTAGCAGATGCGCCGGTAGGTCTTCTGCAACGCGCCGAGATCATTAAGGTTCTCTATCGAGGTGCGAAGGTATTGATCCTGGATGAACCAACGGCCGTGTTGACGCCGCAAGAAACAGACCAATTATTTGATGTTTTGCGGCAGCTCAAGAAGCAGGGTCAGACGATCATTCTTATTACCCACAAACTCCGTGAGGTTATGGAAATCTCTGATCGGGTTACTGTTTTGCGAGATGGGCAAGTGGTAGCTCGAATGAATACTGCTGAAGCAACTCCGGAATCAGTCACGCACGCGATGACGGGGCGTGATGTTGACCTTACGCAGGCGCCCTCCCAACTCGCTCCGGGACGCACGGTGCTTGAGGTGAAGAACCTCTGCGTTCAAGACTCCCAAAAGCAAGCGAAAGTTCGTAATCTCTCGCTCGAAGTTCGCGAGGGAGAAATTCTTGGAATAGCTGGAGTAGCCGGAAATGGACAAAGCGAATTAGCGAGTGCCATCGCGGGTCTGATTCCAATCACGAGCGGTTCAGTAGCCATATCGGGATCTGATGTTACTAGAGCAACTGTGCGGAAACGGCGCGAAAAGGGACTTTCGTATATCCCGGAAGATAGGCAAGGCGTGGGCGCGGCGCCCGATGCATCTGCTGAAGAGAATCTAGCAATGGGGCACCATCGCAGCAAAGAATTGACTAAACGGAAAGGAATCATTGATCGCACTGCCCGTGCATCTTTCGCACGACGGCTTATTGAGAAATTCTCAGTCAAGATCGCGAATGAGAGTATTGCGGTTGGCACCCTTTCTGGTGGAAATCTGCAAAAGATACTCATTGCGCGCGAATTGGAATACAACTCACCACTATTAGTAGCGGAGCAGCCAACCCGTGGTGTTGACATTGGAGCTATTGAGTTTATCCATTCGACGTTGACCCACTATCGAGATGCTGGTGGTGGAATTCTCCTGATTAGCGCGGAACTCAGTGAGATTCTCTCGCTATCCACTCGCGTTGCCGTCATGTATGAAGGCGAGATAGTAGCCGAGATGCCAGTTGGCGAAGCCACTGAAAGCAAGCTGGGCCTACTCATGGCAGGAGGTGTACTAAACAATGAAGACTAAAATGAACGCGACTTTGCGTTGGTTGGCGGGGCCGATTCCTCTGTCAATTCTTGCTGCGTTTATAATCGGAGCGATATTTATCGCTGCTGCGGGGTATTCACCCACAGATGCCTATAAAACGATGGCAGAGGGCTCATTCCTTACCTCTGCCGGAGTGACGAATGCAATTCAGCGAGCGATTCCTCTTACTGGAATGGCAATGGCGACAGCGGTTGCTTTCCGATCCGGGATTCTAAACATCGGCACTGAAGGTCAAATGATCATGGGCGGGCTAGTGGGCGGCATGGTGGCTCTCTATATGCCTGGTCCCGGCATGCTTGTCATGCTATGTGCCATTCTCGGTGGCATTATCGGCGGAATGCTCTGGGCGTTGCTCTCTGGTGTTTTGCAGTTCTGGCCCGGGGTACCAATCCTCATCACGTCGCTTCTACTCTCATATCCGGCTCGCTTCTTCGCGTCGTGGATGATTCGATACCCGTTGAAAGACCAGTCATCGCAGATGGTTGCCTCGGAACAGATATCTCTTGACGTTCAGATCCCCATGCTTCTCCCCTTGAAATCCGGGCTCGGCAAGTCGATATCGGAAAGCCTTGGACGAGGTAACTTCATTTCCACTATCGGTAATTCTGTGAATTGGTCATTCGTTATCATTCTCCTAGTCGTGATCGGAATGGCGTACGTGAACCGGAATACCATTTTTGGATATGAATCCGGCCTCAACGGCAAGAATCCAATGTTCATTCGGTACGGCGGTGGGAGTGAGCGGAAGCTCAGCCTCCAAGTTATGGCTCTGTCCGGTGGGATAGCCGGGCTTGTTGGCGTGATGCTAACGATCGGAGCTCCCGAAACACGTCTTATTGACGGAGCTCTGCTATCGTCCGGGTACGCATGGACCGGCTTGATGGTTGCACTTCTAGCCCTGTACCGTCCTTACGCAGTTCTTATTGCGGGGTTGTTCTTCGGTGCCATTATGGCAGGCGCTGGTTCAATGAGCCGAGGTTTGGGAATGTCTCCCCAGATTGCTGCCGTAATTCAGGGCGTCGTTATCGTTTTGATCGTATTCAGGGTTGCGCTTCCGTCCTTCAAGAAGAAGCAGAAGATAGACCCTGATGATGAAACGACAGGTAATACATCGCCATCACAATCTCAGGCCGAAAAATACGCCTTTGCTGAAGGAGGCGAGAAGTAATGTTTGATGCTGCACTCATCGATTCTATTGTTCGAGCTCTTATTCCAATTTTGTTTGCTGCGCTCGGCGGTTTGATCTGCGATAAAGCAGGCATATTCAATATTGCGCTTGAGGGGCAACTCTTGATCGGGTGCTTCTTTGCGGTGGCAACTTCGTATTACACCGGCAGTGCTTTCCCGGGTGCGCTGGGAGGCATGTTTGCTGCGGGAGTCTTTACATTGATCTTGGCCTATGGGAGCGTCAACCGCGGGGCGGAACCAATCGTTATTGGCGTCGCTATGAATATTCTGGCGACGGGCGTCACCTCCTTCCTTTTGGTGGGGCTTTTCCACACATCGGGTACCTTCGTGGATCCGCGGATCGTAGGATTGAAAACCTATTCGATCCCCTTGCTCAGTGACATTCCGTGGATTGGAAATGCGCTATTCAGTCAAACGGTGCTGGGCTACCTCGCATTCGTACTTGTTTTCGTCGCATGGATCGTTATCTTCCGTACGCCACTTGGGTTGCGGCTTCGTGGGGTTGGAGAAAAGCCACTCGCGGCACAAACCCTTGGCGTGAATCCCGTTTCGTACAAGTACGCTGCGGTCATCATTTCGGGCCTCCTGTGCGGACTAGGTGGTGCTCAGCTGGCATTGGGGAACGTTGTGCAATTCTCTGAAGAGATGTCCGCTGGGCGTGGGTGGATTGCGGTTGTGGCAGTCATGCTCGCACGTTCTCATCCTATTGGGGTTCTCGGTGCCGCGGCCCTCTTTGGTACGGCTGAAGCGCTTGGTTTCCGAGCGCAGGGAATTGGGATTCCGACGCAGGTAACCGATGCCGCACCGTATGTCGTTACTTTGCTAGCGCTATTGCTTACGACAGTGAATTTTGTCAAGAAAAAGAAGGAGGAGACGAAACGTGAATCCATTGACACGTGAGGAAATTGCACAGCTGCTAGATCTTTCTGAGCTTGACCAGGAAGGAGGACTGCATCGGCAAACCTATGCGGATGAGTATTCCACGGCGATCTACTACCTCGTGGGTGGAGATCAGTGGTCTGAACTCCACAGATTGAGCGGTCCCGAGGTATATCACTGGTATGCCGGGGCACCGTTGCTTCTAGTCGAAATAGATGAAAGCGGTGAACGCAGGGAAACGATACTCGGGAACGATTTGAGGGCAGGACAGCGACCTCAGCACGTGGTGAAAGCTGGCGTGTGGCAAGGATCGATGTCTCTAGGAGAGTGGACTCTCCTGGGTACAACTATGGCCCCAGGCTTTTCTTGGGAAGGGTTCGAAATCGCAAGTAAGGAGATGCAGGATGCCTATGGGATAAAGTCATTGCAAAAGCACGACGAAGGGAAATGATATGACTCTGAGCCCTATTTATCCGCATTCTGATAACCCGGTAACTCCAGTGGTCACACGCGCCCCCAATGTCGGTGCGGCCGCGGAAGTGGCATCGGTTCTAAGAAAGAGAATCCATTCGGGTGAGTGGGAACCGGGCGAAGCGCTGGACTCTGAACCGGTGCTTGCAGCGGAACTTGGGGTATCTCGAAATACCTTGCGGTCGGCATTACAAGAGTTGGCCGCTCAGGGTTTAGTTATTCGTCGCCGGGGCTCAGGAACCTTTGTTACTGACGTGCAAGCGGTGATGGCTTCTAACCTCTCAGAGTTAACATCGATGACTCAGACAATTGCGTCAGCGGGGATGGATCCAACGATTCGATATACCGAAAAACGTCTCCGTGCGGCAACCGAAACAGAAATAAAGCTACTGCGTCTCGAGGATGATGAACCAGTTATCGAAACTCGTCGTGAAGTAGAAGCGAATAAAGCGATGGTTTCGGTATCGTTCGAAGTCATACGCGCCGGAATCTTCCCTCCTGGATTCGATGTGCAGTCGATACACGGCTCGATTTTTGCACTATGCGATCTTGTGGGGCACTCGATCAAATACGCCTCGACCGATCTACATGCGGTTGTAGGGAGCGATTTTGGGATGCAACACGAAGCTCGTGACGAGTCATTCTTAGGGTTGTACCAGTTGCATTTTGATAGAGATCATTTGCCGATTCTGTTCGCCAAGACGTATTTCCGCGAGGGACGTTTTCAGTTCTCGATGATGCGAGTAAGAAGTTGACAAACACATGGAGGAAAATTGTACAAGACGACAGAGGAGTTGGTGGATAGCCTGATTCGGCACGCACATACTGCAGTATCCTCGGGACTAGTCCTGGGATCTGGCGGTAATATTTCGGTGCGTATCCCTGACTCCGATGAGTATTTTATTACCAAGTCGGGTACCTGGCTTGATGAACTAACCCCGGCATCTTTCGCGAGAATGAAAATTGGGCAAACCGGTCCTTTCGATTCTCGGCCCTCAAGTGAGTGGAAACTCCATGACAGAATCTATCGGACCCGTTCGGATGTCAATTCGGTTTTCCATTTACATCCCCAAACGGCAGTGCTACTCAATGCTCTGGGTTACGAGATTCGGTTCTTTACGCTTGATGATGCTTTGTACGTGAAGTCTGTTGGTGTTGTTCCCTATTATCCCAATGGGTCGGACGAACTTGCCGATGAGACTGCGCGTGAGATGGAAAAACATAACTGTGCAATACTTGCGCACCACGGTTGCTGCACGGTTGGCGAAGACCCTGAGATGGCTTTCAGGCGTGCATCCCTATTAGAACAGGCTGCTCAGAACACGTACCGAGCAATGTTGCTCGGGGATAAAGAGACCGCATTCCCCGAAGGAGTGGAGCTGATTCACGCATGAGCGAACTAAAAGATAAAGTCGTTTTGATTACGGGAGCCGATGGGAATCTCGGTTCTGGAATTGCTCATGTCTTTGCGCAGGCGGGTGCTTCGGTCATCGTGCACTCTTTGCGTGAAAGCACCAGAGCAAATGAACTTGCAAAAGAACTGCGTGATATAGGCGTATCTGCATTCCAGGTGGTTGGAGATATTTGCTCCGAAGCCGACGTTGACGAAATGATCGAAGCAGCGTTCCAACAGTGTGGAAATGTTGATGTGCTCGTCAACAATGCTGGCGTTCAACCTGTGATCTCGCTCGAAGAGATGACGGTCGGGCAATGGAAGCAAGTAGTAAATGTCAATCTCAACGGGACGTTTATTGTCTCGAAAAAGATGGCATCTCGGATGGTGCACGCGAATGTAGCTGGCTCTATCATCAACATCGCCTCGGTCGAGGCATCGATTCCGGCAATGAATCACGCGCATTACGATGCCTCCAAAGCCGGGGTAAAAATGATGACGCGCAATTTTGCTTTGGAATTTGGAAAATACGGGATCCGAGTTAACTCGGTTTCACCTGGCCTCATCGATAGTGACGGTAGGTTGGCTGAAAGTTGGCCGGCAGGTTACCAAAGTTGGATGGCGGGGGTTCCGCTCCGAAGAACAGCAAATACACAAGACATTGGCCGTGCGTGCGTCTTCCTCGCATCGGAGTCGGCCAGCTTTATTAGTGGGCATGACCTTGTTGTCGACGGTGGCATGTCCGCAGTAGCAGGATGGTGATAGAAATGCCAAAGGTGGGAATCATTGGTGGGTCCGGACTATATGAACTTCTAGAGGACCCAGAACATGTTGTTGTAGATACTGAATATGGAAGGCCTTCGTCTGCAGTATCTATTGGAGAAATCGGAGGAAAAGAAGTCGCTTTCATGACACGGCACGGTAAGGATCATGGCGTTCCACCCCATATGATTAATTACCGGGCAAATATCAAAGCGCTTCATAATCTTGGTGTTTCTACGCTGGTTACCTCGTCTGTGGTGGGGTCTCTGCGTGCTGACTACGCACCGGGAGACTTCGTCATAACGGACCAGTATTTTGACCGCACCTGGGGCCGGGATCAAACCTTTTACGAAGGACCCAAGGTTATCCATGTGTCGGTAGCGGATCCATACTGTCCTCGTTTGCACGATGCTGCGGTAGCAGCGTTGGACAGCTTGCAAGAGAAATACCATGACGGTGGAACTGCAGTGGTTATCCAAGGGCCACGCTTTTCCACTCGTGCAGAGTCACAGGTGTTCCAAAAACTAGGGTTCTCCGTCATCTCAATGACACAACACCCGGAAACGACTTTGGCTCGTGAACTGGGGATGTGTGTCTGCAATCTCTCGTTTGTTTCAGATCTGGATGCGGGAGTTGAAGGCGTTCAGGATGATCCGGTTACCGCGGGCTTGGTGTGGCGAACCGTGGCCGATGGACAGCCTCGAATTAAAAAAGCACTTGCGGAAACTGTAGCTCGCTTGGAGGTGGACCCTTCTTGCCCATGCCACGATGCACTTTCAGATATTTAGAATTTCAAAGGAGAAATAGATGAGTAAGAATGAATATGTTCCGCTTCGGCAGGGGCAGGATGAAACGTTGGCTCTCACGAAAATCCCGGTAGCGGAACTTGCGGATCGAGTTTTGGTCGTTGGTGACCCAGATCGAGCGGCAAAAGCTGCTGGTCTTCTTACCAACGCAAAGCCCATTGCAAAAAATCGCGAATACCATTCCTACGTTGGGGAATATGGAGGAAAACTCATTACGGTTGCCTCGCATGGCGTCGGTGCTGCGGGGGCCGCGTGCTGCTTTGAAGAGCTGTGTCGAGGCGGCGCAAAATACATCATCCGTGCTGGTACAGCGGGTGGCGTACAGCGCGATGTGGTCGACGGAGATCTTCTTGTTGTCACTGGTGCTGTGCGCTGTGACGGCTACACAGAACTTGTCGTTCCTATGAATTATCCTGCGGTTCCTGATCTTCAGGTTACAAGTAGTCTTGTGCACACCGCGGAAGAATCCGACTTGAATACGCATTCGGGAGTAGTTATTACCAGCGCTAACTTCTATCCGAGTCCGATTCTTGGCAATGACCAACCAAAATGGCGCGATGCCGGGGCAATCGGAGTTGAGATGGAGGTAGCTGCGCTATTCATTACGGCTTCAATCCACCGAGTCAAATCGGGCGCGATCTTGGCCATCGACGGCAATCCCCTCAAGGATGAGGACGAGGACATGACCTCCTACGAACCTGATCGTGAAATTGTTACAAAAGCTATTGATGCCACATTGGAAACTTCGCTGAAGGTGTTAGCTTCATTGGAATAAGCACAATACATTGAGGCACTGAACGTGCCGTCTTACTAGAGAAGCACAATGAGTAGAGCAATACCCAGCGCTGCCGCGAGTCCTCCCAGCCCGAGGCTCAGGTAGCGCTGGGTTTGCGCTTGGGAGCGGGCCTCGCCTAGCTCCGTACGGGCTTCGGCCAGCTCATCTTCGCCGGTGTCCAGCTGGACGCGGGCGGCGGCCAGCTGCGCTTGAGCCTCGCGCAGCTGCACCTCAAGAGTGCGGATCTGGCTGGTGTAACGTTCCTCATGCGCGGCGGAGGTGCGCGCCGAATCCACGGTCAGGCGTGCTTCCCGAGCCCGACCCGCCGCCTCGAGGGCCGCGTAGCGCCGTCGTTCTTCTTCTAGCTGCTGCTCTAAACTACGCACGCGCGCAACCAGGCGGGCCGCGCGTCGCATCGCGTCCTCGCTGCGGGCCTGCGCAGTCACGGCACTTTGTTCCACGCCCGAGGCGTACACCACGCCCGCTTCCAACTCTTTTTCACGACGGCGCAAATCCGCCACCAGGCCCTCTAGCTCGGTCACGCGGGTCTGGAAAGTGGCGACCTCCGCCCGCGCACCCTCGCGCTCGCCGCGCAGCTGCGAATTTTCCGTGCGCAACAGTTCCGCTTCGTGGCGGAGCGCGGTGCCTTCATCGCGAAGCTTCTTGTGCTCTGCGCGCAACTTCTCGCACTCCGCGCGCAGCTGGTCACGCTCGTCCCGGAGCGAGGCTTTTTCCGTGGTGGAAGAAGGCGCGGGCTTGGAGGCGCGTTTGCCGCGCGTGGGGGTATCAAGTGCCCGCGAACCGCGCCGCCGCTCCGTAGCCATGCCCCTCCTTTGTCCGCGCCTGACTTTACCTAATAAACACGGCGCGCGCAGATGTTTATGACCGGTCCACGGCGGTCTTTCCTGGCTAAATACCGTGAGCGTGAGCGATGCCACTCTGGCTTCGCAAAGGCGACGGTCGGCACGGTGGTGACAACCCAGGTGGCCTGGCCGTTCCCGGCCGGATAGGCGCTACCCTTGGAATCATGATGAAGGATCAGCTCACCGGCACGAATCGCCGCACTCGCGTGGATCAGCTCGCGGGCGCGGATCAGCTCACCCGCACGGAAACGGATTCGATGGGCCCGGTTGCGGTGCCCGCCGCGCACTATTGGGGCGCGCAGACGGCTCGCTCGCTCCATCATTTCCCCATCGGTGGGGAACGTTACACCTGGGGTGGCCCCCTGATCCACGCGTTCGGGTTGCTCAAAGGTGCGGCCGCCCGCGCCAACGGTGAGCTCGGGGTGCTGGACGAGCAGCTTGTTTCCCTTATCACAGCGGCCGCCAGCGAGGTTGCCGAGGGGGTACTTGACGCGGAATTCCCCCTCAAGGTGTTCCAGACCGGTTCGGGCACCCAAACAAATATGAACGCCAATGAGGTGATTGCCGCCCGCGCGAATGAAATTGCCACCGGCCAGCGCGGCGGCAAAAGCCCGGTTCACCCCAATGACCACGTCAATAAGGGCCAGTCGTCCAACGATGTGTTCCCGACCGCGATGTACGTGGCGGTGGCTCGGGAGACGCACCGTCACCTCATCCCGGCGGTGGAGAGCCTGGCGGCTACACTACATGCCCGCGCTCGCCAGTTTTCTGATGTGGTGATGGTGGGGCGGACCCATCTTCAGGATGCCACCCCGATCCGCTGGGATCAGGTGGTGGGCAGCTGGGCGGCGCAGCTGGAGGGCGCGCTCGCGGGCGTGCGGGCCAGCGTTGCGGGTCTGTACCGGGTGGCGCTCGGCGGGACCGCGGTGGGCACCGGTCTGAATTCCCATCCGTGTTTCGCGGCGCGGGTGTGCGAGCTGCTCGAGGAGGCTACCGGTTTGCCTTTCCGCCCGGCGGAGAATCTTCCCGCGGCTCTGGCCGCGCACGATGACCTCGTGGCCTTTTCCGCGAGCCTGCGCACGTTGGCTGGGGCAGCCATGAAGATTGCGAACGATATCCGCTGGTATGCTTCTGGCCCGCGAACCGGTATCGGTGAGATCGCGATTCCGGATAACGAGCCGGGTTCTTCGATTATGCCGGGCAAGGTGAATCCGACGCAGGCGGAGGCCCTTACGCAGGTGTGCGTCGCGGTTTTTGGTTACGACGCCGCGGTGGCTTTCGCCGGCTCGCAAGGGAATTTCCAGCTCAATGTGTACAAGCCGGTCATGGTGTTTTCGGTGCTGGAGGCCGTGCGTTTGCTCGGTGACGCCCTGCGCACTTTCGAACGTTTCTGCGCGGCCGGCATCGCCCCGCGCACCGATGTCATCTCCGCGCACCTGGACCGCAATCTCATGCTGGTCACGGCACTCGCCCCTCATATCGGGTACGACGCCGCAGCCAAGCTGGCTCGCGCCGCCCAGGCCACCGGGACTTCGCTGCGCGACGTCGCCCTAGCTTCGGGAGAGGTGAGTGCGGCGGATTTCGATGCCTGGGTGAATCCCGCAGCGATGACCAAGCCGGAAGCTCGCTAGGTGTCCGACGCGAGGTGTACCTCTAGGGGAGCGGCGTACTTTCGGGGCTAGCGGGGATGGCGAAGCCGGCGCGGGCGAGGAGTTCGCGCAGGTAGGTAGCTTCGACGCGGTAGCCGTGCGCGGTGGGATGCATCCACGCTCGAACATCGGAGGATGAGAAGGGGGAGACCAGCCAGGCTTCTTCATTATCGTGGAAAGCTTGCGCACGCGGTTCGTGCCCGGCGAATAGCTCCTGGGTGGAGGCAAAGAGGAAACGCGCGGAGCTGGTTTCTTCCCGCAATTGGGCGGCAGCGCGTTCTTGCAGGGCATCCGCGCCATCCTGGAGCCGGGCGAGTGCAGCCCCCGCATCGTAACTTTCCGCCACCGGCGGGATGAGGTAGGAGTGTTCAGCGAAGAGCCGCGGGTAGCCGACCAGGATAGCGGTGGCCTGGCCCTGGGAGGCGGTATCGATGGCTCGCAGGATCTCTACGGTGGCTTCTTCGATAGCCGGAAGTGCCGCGGTAGCCTTGTTGATGGCATCTTCGCAGCTATTCGGGGTATGGAGCACGAAACATGAGCTGATAATCCGGGCGAAGTTGGCGTTGTTGCCGCCGGCGGTGAGGAAAACGACCGAAGTATCGGGAGTGACGGCGCTGACTTGTTCGGCAATATCGGATGTGCGCGCCCCGGAACACGAGGCGTTGGTGTAGCTGGCACCGAGTTCGCGGGCGAGCGGGGCCGAGTAGTTATCCGGGGAACGCCGGCAGGTATCTTCTTCGTAGTTGCCCGCCCCGTTACCGGAGGAAAAAGAATCACCTAGCTGCACGATGACGGTGATGGGCCGCGGGGTGGGAGAGGGCGGGCCACCGGCATCGCCGGCGGGTGTGCACGCCACACAGCTGAGTACCACGGCAGCGAGGGCAGCGGCGGCACGCGCTGTACGTGCACTCTGCAGACCGCGGTAGACGGCACCCGCGCGCGGCATTTAGGCCACCTGCCAGGCCGTATCCGGGGTAGTGGGAAGCAGATTCTCCGGGATAGCAACACCGGGGCGAGCCCAGGCTTCGTATCGATAGCGCAGCCCAGCACGCGAGGTATGCCAATCGTTTCCGGGTGAGCGGAGTCGGAGTTCCCAGCCCGAGCCGATGGCGGGCGCGAAAATATCGGCATCCACATCGGCATCGATAACGGTACGGATGAGTATGTGCGAGCATTCCCGGGTTTCGGCATAGATCCCGGCGCCCCCGCATACCCAAGCCACATCCGCCCCGGTAGCGCGGGCCAGCGCGAAAGCTTCATCGAGATGTGTGGCTAGTTGCGCACCGGGAACCTCGAAATCTTGCTGGGTACTCACCACGATGGTGGGGGAGTGGGGCATGGGCCGCCGCCCCGCCGAGATCCAGGTTTTCCGCCCCATCATGACGGGCCGCCCGCGAACCGCTGCCCGGAAGAAGGCCGAATCTTCCGGAACATTCCAGGGCAGGCGCAAGCCCTTTGCGAGGGCGTGATCATGCGCTTCCGCCCAGATTTGTGCAATGAGCATTCTGCCTCCTAAACCGAGACCGCGCCGGTGAGTTTGGGGTGGTGCTGGTAGCCTTCCGCCGCGGAAATATCATCCATCTCATAAGAGAAGAGCGAATCCGCTTTGCGCAGTTCCAGGGTGGGGAAGGGGTAAGGTTCGCGGCTGATCTGTTCACGCACCTGATCGAGGTGGTTGAGATAGATATGGCAATCCCCGCCCGTCCACACAAAATCACCAACATCCAGGCCAACCTGCTGGGCAATCATATGGGTGAGGAGAGAATAAGAGGCGATATTGAAAGGCACCCCGAGGAACATATCCGCACTGCGCTGGTAGAGCTGGCAGGAAAGCTTGCCATCTGCCACATAGAACTGGAAGAACGCATGGCACGGCTGGAGAGCCATCTTATCCAGATCCGCCACATTCCAAGCGGAAACAATCATGCGCCGCGAATCCGGATTGGTTCGCAGGGTTTCCAAAAGCTGGGCGATCTGATCGATATGCCGCCCATCCGGTGCGGGCCAGCTACGCCACTGATAGCCGTAAACCGGGCCGAGCTCACCATTTTCATCAGCCCATTCATCCCAGATGGTGATGCCATTGCGTTGCAACCAGTCAATATTGGTAGAGCCGCGTAAGAACCACAGCAGCTCCCCCTTGATGGGCTTCATAGCCACAAACTTCGTGGTGATACGCGGGAAACCATCCGCCAGGTGATAGCGCAGCTGGCGCCCGAAGACAGAGAGGGTACCCGTGCCGGTGCGGTCCCCCTTGCGAGTTCCGTTGGCGAGGATATCGGCAAGCAGATCTTCATATTGGCGATTAATCATGAACCCATCCTACGTGGTGACTCCGACAGAAAAATTGGCTGCGAAAAGTTACCCGGCAAGGCAGTTCCAGGAAAGGTGGTATGCCGGGCGAACGCCCTAGTTTTGCGCGATGATCTCGCGGATAAGCGCGGCGTCGCGCTCCACCACTTTCGCGGCGTACTGGGCCACCTTCTCTTCAATTTTCTTGCCGACGAAAGGAATGGAGACCCGCACGTCCCCGGTCACCGTGACCGTGGCAGGCCCCTCCCCGGCAACCTGGAAATCAGCGCTGGCGCGGACGGGAAGTTTGGCCTCCAGCTGCGCTGCGACGTCGTTCCCGGAACGGGTAAAGACGATGCTGGCAGCTAAACCGGAAGAAAGAAAACGCCGCGCCTGCGCGGGAAGCTGCTCAGCATCCACCTGCACCGTAAGGATCGCGCGTTCCGCGCCGGGCGTGAAAGAGGACGGTTTCGTGCGGAGCGCGGCGAGGCGACGGTTGGCGAGTTCTTCAGACATGAGGACAGCGGCGACGGCGCTCGCGGGGGCGTCGATCTCATAAGAATGTGAAAATTGCATGGCTATATTTTCCCGCATGAGTGTGACAGGAGGGAAGCACGGCCGCTTTTTTCAGCGCAGAGCCGGAGCGATGCTTGCGCGTAGCACACTCGGAGTTTTTGTACTAAGAATTGAGGTATCTCACGGCTGAGCGTGCCTAACTTCGGGAAAGAATTCCAGGGCTGTCACGTCTCTGACCGGGAAGTCACTCTATTAATTCTGACTGCTTTCATCATCGCTTTTTCCTTTTATCGCGGCGATGAGCTTCGGTGCAGAAGTTATTGCCGCAGCACCAAAACCAGCCCAGGTGCCTGCATCACTTCCCGTCCATACTGAAAAAGCTGCAATACCGAGGCAAGCAAGCGGAACCAAGGCAAAAGAAGCGCTAATCATGATGGAAGACCATTTTTCGGTCTGGGTCAGCCTCCGATTATCCTCAATGATTGATTGCTGGTTTGCCTTCGCCATTTCCAGGATGGTCTGAGCGGCTCCTGGAAGGGCCTGCTCGTATGCCGCAAACTCATGCGCCGGTGGCAGCGGACCGGCATGAAATTGAGCGTATTTGAGAATGTTTAACTCATTTTGCGATAATCGGACATCGCCTGGCGCAGCGAGTTCCCCGTTAGAATCCAGGCCTGTTCGACCGTATTCCGCTTCCTTATCGCTTCGCGATTCTGACGCAATCTCCTGGATAGGTCCGGAGTGGTCGAGATTTCGATTCCCCGGGCCATGCCTTTCTTGAAAGCGTTCAGTCTGCTCGTCATCCGTACTCACGACCTCTCCTAGCTTTCTCTATATACTGCATGACGATTCTAACCTAAACGTCAGTTTTCCCATACGGTTAAAAATGCGTGATATGCGGATGAAACGCTTAGGTTTGGAGCGCGTGAGACGAGACCTCGATTCCACCTCCATTCTGGTCGAATCGCTTAATCCGCTCTGGTAAACTTGGCTTGGTTCTCAACGAAGAGCGAGCATAGGGACACTCATGTCATTAGCTTTTACCGCTGCGTGGGATACCACCGAAGGGACTCGGTGGGCTCAGGAGCTTTTCACCCGTACTTTTGGTGAAACAGCTGACCGCGTGGCTTTCGCGCCCGGGCGGGTCAATCTTATCGGTGAACATACTGACTACAATGCCGGCCTGTGCCTCCCCATTGCACTTCCGCACCGCACGTACGTGGCCCTGAGTATGCGCAGCGATAACCGTATTAGGTTGGTATCCGAACACGGTGAACTATGGGAGGGCGCCGTTGATGATATTAATCCCGCCATGCCAGCATCATGGGTCTCTTATGCCGCCGGACCCACCTGGGCACTAGATGCGCAGCGCGGCTACGAAGCAGCTATTGTCTCCTGCGTTCCGCTGGGAGCCGGGCTTTCTTCCTCCGCAGCCCTCGAATGCGCAATGGCGTGCGCGATTAACCCACGCTTGATTCATGATGACCCGGGCGCCGTCGTGACGGCCTGCATCCGTGCGGAAAACGAGATCGCTCACGCGCCAACAGGCGGAATGGACCAAACGGTATCGGTTTTCGGGGAGGAAGGCGCAGCTGTTGCCCTCGATTTCGACTCTCATACGCACACCCTTATTCCTGCGGATTTCGCCGCAGCCGGACTGCAACTCGTCGTCATCAATACCCGAGCCAAGCACTCTCTGTCTGACGGACAGTACGGAAACCGCCGTCAAGAATGCGAAAAGGCCGCGAATCTTCTGGGGCACAGCTCCCTGCGCGAAGCAAACGTGGAGGATATCGCCAGGCTCAGCGGAGTGCACGCGCGGCGTGCGCGGCATGTCATCACCGAAAATGCCCGCGTTACTCGTGCTATCGGTGCGCTGAGTACGGGTGATTTCCACAGCCTTGGCAAGCTGTTCAATGAATCGCACGTATCGCTGCGTGATGACTTCGAGGTTTCCTGCCCCGAGCTGGATTGCGTTGTGGAAACTGCGCGCCAGCACGGCGCGCTAGGGGCGCGTATGACAGGTGGGGGATTTGGAGGCTCCGCAATCGCGCTGGTTCCGCTTGATAAGGTGGATGCGCTCGCCGCGGGCGTTCGAGCGGCGGCGGAAGCGCGCGGCTTCCCCACCCCGGAACTACTCCTAGCGCACGCAAGCTGCGGGGCCCAGGTGGTTAGTGAAGAAGCCAGCACCTCCGAGTAAATACGAAAACTAGTACCGCTATCCCCTGAGTCCTGCGGGATTCATTTTCTGCCAGTGCAGGGATGACGCAGCCATCTCATCGAGGGAATGGGTAGCACGCCAGCCTAATTCGCGCGCCGCTTTACTGGCATCGGCATAGCTAGCCGCAATGTCTCCTGGGCGCCGCGCAACTACCCGGTAGGGAATTTTCATGCCGGCAACCTTTTCATAGGCGTGAATGACTTCCAAAACCGAGGAACCGTGACCGGTGCCCAGGTTGTAGATGTACACCCCCGGTGAAGTGACCTTGTCAACCGCAGCGACATGTCCGCGTGCTAAATCAACAACGTGAATATAATCCCGTACGCCTGTACCGTCCGGGGTGTCATAGTCACCGCCAAAAACCTGGACGTGGTCGAGTTCCCCGACCACCACTTTAGCCACGTAAGGGGTGAGATTAGCGGGGATGCCTTTGGGGTCTTCCCCGATCAAACCGCTGGGATGGGCGCCAATAGGATTGAAATACCGCAGCAGCACCACAGTCCATTCGGGGTCGGCTTTCTGGATATCCTCCAAAATTTGCTCGGTCATGACCTTGGTCTGCCCGTACGGATTCGTGGCCATTCCTGCTGGCGACTCCTCGGTCAGCGGCAGGGATACCGGGTCTCCGTAAACGGTGGCCGAACTAGAAAACACCATCTTTTTCACCGAGTGGGCACGCATCACCGAAAGTAACGCAAGCGCTCCGCCAATATTGTTCTCGTAATATTTGAGCGGATGCGCAACGGATTCACCCACCGCTTTGAAACCGGCGAAATAAATAACCCAGTCAATCTCGTGGCGAGTGAAAACCTCGTCGAGGGCTTGAACGTCGCGAACGTCAATACTGTAGGCGGGGAGGTCTCTATCGGTAATCCTGCGTACGCGTTCCACAGCTTCCGGGCTGGAATTGGCGTAGTTATCTACACAGACCACGTCGTACCCCTGCTCAAGAAGTTCGATACTGGTGTGGGTACCGATATAGCCGGCACCTCCGGCCACTAAAACTGTTGTCATCGCTAACCTCTTTTCACAAACCGATGCTCTAGTTTTGTGCGTCTCTCGGATACCAGCCGCATTCGGCCAGGAAGCTCTCGGTATCCTCTTCACTCGGGAAAACAGCCGTATTTTCAAGAATTCGAGCGCATACACTACCCAGTTCAGCCCGGATCGCATTCTCTACGCTTTCCTTATCGCAGGCTTTACCTAGCAGCTGGCGCATTTCCGCAAAAATCATGGCGAATTCCGGAAGCTCTTCGGGTAGATCACGCCCCTCTTCTAAAGCTCGCGCGAGCAGCGCGAGCTGACGCTGCAAACGAGCGGGCAGAATAAACAAGCCCTGAGCTTCAATAAGACCGATGGACTCTTGCTTGATGGGGAAAAATTCCGGATGCGCGTGGAAAACCCCCTGCGGATAACGCTCGCTAGTGATATTCGAACGTAAAATAATGTTCATTTCGTAGCCGCGTGCGGTATGAACACAAGTTGGCGATACCCCGGAATGCTGCCCCTCGGAGTCCCGTGGGATAATTCCGAGTCGCTCATTGGTGTAGGTATTCCACGCCCGGGTGATGCCGTAACTGGCCCGTGCCACGGCAGCGCGGTCGCTTCCCACAATGCGCAGCACGCTTCCGGGCCACTCCACACTTTCTAGTACGACGGCGCACTCCTCTTCCGAGGCGTAGCTTTGACGGGCCGGGGTGGTGTGGAGAGGGAGAGTTTCCAGGCCGCCCTGATAGTGGTCATGCCCGAGTACGGATCCCCCAATGCGAGGCAGGGTCGCATTGCAGCCAATAAAGTACCCGGGGAATGCATCAATGAAGTCCATGAGCCTGTCAAAGGTTGCTTCGTCGATATGCATGGGTATGTGCTCCGTGTTTACCGCAATCCCGTGCTGCTTGAAATATCCGTAGGGGGAGAACTGCCAGAACCAGTCTTGGCCGGCTAAACGCAGGGGCACCGTGCGAAGAGTTGCTTTAGAGCGTCCGGCAAAGCCTTCGTTTTCCGGGCAGATTGTGCACTTGGGATAGCCACCCGCGAGGGAGTTTCCACTCGCCGCTGTGCGGGGATCCTTGAATTCGGGCTTGGCCAAATTGATGGTGATAATCAGGCCATGAGATTCGAAACGCGGATTGCGGTCAAGCACGCTACGTTTCACGTAGTCATTTGCCACACCGTAGTTATAGAACCATTCCATAGCCGCCCGGCCACCCGCTGAAGCGTTCAGAGCGGCAAATTTTGTACGGATGGTGGATGGCGGGCTGCTCAAGATTCCCATGACCCTATCGGCCATAGCCGCCCGGCCGTGCGGCTCGATGAGCGCAGCTTTCTCGCAGGCATCCAGAAAATCTGTTAGCACCCCGTCAGGTCGGCCACTGTGCGTAGGCTCCACGTGCGCATTACCTTCAAGTAAAGCCTGGAGTTCTTGCGCGCCCGGATAGGAATCAAGAGAAAAAATCTCAAAAATTCGATTGCGGGTCAGGGTGATATCACGTGCGTCAAGATCGAGATAATCCTGGGCGTAGGCAAGTAGGTTATCGATGCTGCGATACACCGTGAGCAGGTGCGGGGGAGGAGTCATGGCCACTTCTTCCGTTGGGGACGTGCCGCCCAGCCAACCCGGACAACCACGTCAAAATGGAACTAGTTATCTACGGTAAATTTCTTGGAAACCTTGCACGGATGGGAAGACTTCCGAGGAGTAGGCCATCTGTGTCAGGTCATCGGTCAGGGTGTCCAGTCCTTGCCGTAATGCGCCTAGGCAAATAGCGCGGGGGCCCAGAGCTGAGACGGAAACTTCCGGCATAATCGGGCAGATACGTCGCAAGTTGTCGATAAATCGCGCTAGGAACGTGTCCGCGTACGCGGAGTATTTCCCGCCCACCACCACGTGGGAGGGAGCTAGCGCGAGGATCATAGCCGAGGCTCCTAGGGAGAGAGCGTCGGCGAAGTCATCAACGAAGTCACGGGCGCGCGGATCACTTTCCACGCTCTCGAAAATCTTGGTGCGTGAGGGAAGTTCACCCGCGGGGTACAGTTCGCGGGCGTGGGTTGCCGCTTCAATATCACGCCAGCGTAAGACACCGAGTTCGCCAATAAGGCCGGCCCCGCCCCGCAGTCCACGGTGGATACGTCCACCCACGATGGCGGCAGCCCCGGTACGTTCACCCGAAAGGATATACACCACTTCGTCGTGGCCTTCCGCGGCTCCCTGCCAGGCTTCCCCGAGGGCGCCGAGTGCGCAATCACCGGCCACTACCGTGTGGCAACCCAGCCTGCTCGATACTTGAGCCGCGATATCGCTCCCTTGCCACCCGGGCATTCCACTGCCGCCGAAGTACTCAACTGCGCCGTCGTTAATAACACCGGGTGACGCTACTGAACAAAGTGTAATGTTCGTCACGTCAAGTTTGGTGTCTGCGAGAACGCTCCGACCTAAGTCGACTGCCGCGTCGATGCGGTCACTAGCCGCCTGGGCTGCGGAAAGTTCACAGGTTCGCTCCCTGATAACCTCACCCCTGGCATTGCAGAGCATTGCGGTGCAGTGGTGTGCGCCAATGTCTAAACCGAGCACGTAGACGGCTTGCTCATCTAGAACCCAGCGCACTGCCGGTCGTCCCAGAGTGTTTTCGGGTTCTAGTTGTTTGAGCCAACCTAAGTCATCAAGATCTGCCACGATGCTTTCCGCCGCCGGTCTGGTGACGCCAATATTTCCCGCGATTTCCGCGATAGTCTGCGATTCGCGCACCAGGTACTGACATGCCGCGAGTAGATTCATGCGGCGCTGCACCCTGCGGGTCACCGCAGCTGGGAACTTCGAAACGTTTGACATACTAAAGAAACTAACGTAATAATGTTCGCGAGGCAACCGGTAACCAGATACTGGATACGCAATGAAGCGAAAACCTGCCAGTGGCGGGTATGGAGGCGATGATGCACACAGCCGCAGCTACAGCCGACAACGGCGTAGTACAAACACGAAAGAAACCACGCGCGCAAGGAACTCCGCGCGGTAGCCGTTTCCACCGAAAAGGTGAGGGGCGAGCAGCGGTACTCTTCCTGGCTCCGGCAGTGATCGGTTTCGTGGTCTTTTACCTCATTCCGATTGTGCGCGGTATTCACATGTCTTTTACCGATTGGAACCTGCTGGAAGATGCGAAGTGGGTGGGATGGGATAACTACGCACGGCTCCTTTCGGATGACACTTTCTTGAACTCCATCAAGGTAACGGTCATCTACGTGCTCGTGAATATCTCCACCCAGACCATCCTGGGGCTCGGCATAGCCTTCCTCATGCAAAAAGTTTCGCAATCCACCCTGGTGCGCTCCGTTTTGCTGCTGCCCTGGCTCGTTCCGAACGTCACGATTGCGGCCATCACCCTCTTTATCCTTGACCCCACGGTTGGCCTACTCAACCACCTCATCGGTTTTATCGGGGTCGGTCCCATTTCCTTCTACGGCAACCCGGATATCGCGATCTACACCGTCGCTTTGGTGAACTCCTGGCGCAATATGGGGTACACAGGACTCCTGCTTTTCGCGGGAATGCAAACAATTCCCCGGATGATCTACGAAGCTGCCGAAACAGAAGGCGCCTCAACCTGGCAGACGTTCCGCCACGTCACCCTCCCGCTTCTGCGCCCCATTCTCGTCATGGTTGTGGTGGTCTCCATGATCGGTTCTTTCCAGATCTTCGACACCGTCTCGGTCGCCACGTCGGGTGGGCCGGGGAACTCTACCCGGGTGATCTACCTGTATATCTACGAAAAAGCCTTTGAACAATTCGATATGGGCTATGCCTCCGCGATGGCAGTGGTGCTCATGCTGGCTCTGGTCGTCATCACCATCATCCAGCTGAGGCTCGCTCGCTCCAACGAATCCGATATGAACTAAGGGGTGGAAGAAGAACGATGAAGCTGACAGTACGCGCAACGAAAAAACGACACCAGCCCGTAACGGCCCGAAAAGTGGCTGGATGGGGTTTGCTTATTCTTCTCATCGTCGTCACGGTTCTTCCGCTCCTGTGGGCGCTACGTACCGCGCTCACACCCAATGCGGAGATTTTCTCCGGGAACTATTCACTTATTCCCGAGAATGCCACGACCATCAATTTCCGGCGGGTGCTGGGCATGACTACCCCGGAAGAAAGCGTTGCCGCAGGAGGAACCGCGGCAACCATTAACTTCTGGCTCTATATGCGAAACTCACTGCTCTTTGTGGCGATTCTGGTTTTCGCTCAAGTCACAACGTCTACGATGGCTGCCTACGCGCTGTCACGGCTCCATTTCCGTGGTCGGGACACCCTCTTTGTTACGTTGCTTGTGGCCCTCATGATTCCCCCGATCTTCGTGGCCCTTCCCAATTTCGTCCTCATGGATAAATTGGCGTGGATCAATACCTTCCAGGGTTTGCTTGCTCCGTACGTGCTCATTTGCCCATTCGGAATCTTCTTTTTGCGCCAATTTATGCTCTCCCTCCCCCGGGAAGTGGAAGAAGCTGCCATGCTTGACGGAGCCAGCAGGTGGACGGTCTTTCGCAAGATGATCGTGCCCATGTGCGCTGCACCCATCACCACCCTCGCGATTATTCAGGCGGTATTCGGATGGAACGAATACATGTGGCCCCAGCTCATCGCGAAGGGCGACGGCGTGCGACTCCTCAACGTTGCCCTGTCCGTTTTCGCGCAGTCTTCCCCTTCCACCCGTCCCGATTGGGCGGGACTCATGGCCGCGGCTACCTTGCAGATCATCCCGATGTTCATCTTGCTCATCGTCTTCGGCAAGCGCCTTGTTAATTCTCTTGGTTTGACCGCCGCGAAGTAGGCGGGCACAAGTCAAGTACCCAAAAATTCACAATAAAAACGACGACGACGTCAACCCCCGAGAAAGGAACTCAGATGCGTAAGGTATCGCAACTGGTCGCCATCGGCGCAACTATGTGCCTTGCATTGGGAGCGTGCTCCAATGGCACCTCCGTATCCCAAGGTAAAACCGATTCCGGAAAAGATTCGAAAGAAGTGACCTACCGGCTCTGGGACGCTGGTCAGCAAGCCACCTATCAGAAGTGCGCGGTTGCTTTTGAAAAGGAAACCGGCATCAAGGTTAAGATTGAGCAGCAGGGCTGGGATGACTACTGGAAGAATCTGACCACCGATCTTGTTTCCGGAACCGCGCCGGACGTTATTACCAACCACGTCCAGTACTATCCCGAGCTTGCGGGTAAAGGTCAGCTCCTGGACCTCAACCAGTACATGAAAGACGGAGAGATTGATTTTTCCAAGTACACCGGTGAACTTGCCAATCTCTGGGTCAAGGACGGCAAGCGTTACGGCATCCCGCAGGACTGGGACACCATTGCTTTTGTCTATAACACGAAACTTATCGAAGAGGCCGGAGTCTCCGCTGATGAGCTCAAGAATCTCACGTGGAATCCTCAAGACGGCGGTACGTTCGGCAAACTCATCGCCCATTTGACAATTGACAATAACGGCAAACGTGGCGATGAACCCGGCTTTGATAAAAACAATGTCAAGGTATACGGCTGGGGTCTGGAAAAGGGCGGCGGGATTGTTGGCCAGGGCCAGTGGTCGTGGTTTGCCCTCTCCAACGGCTTCAAGTATCTCGATAAGAATCCTTTCGGCACCGAGTACAAGATGAACGACCCCAAACTGGCCGAAGCTATGGTGTGGTGGCAAAAGCAGATTGACGCCGGGTATGTCACACCGCTAGAAATTGCGGGGCCGCTCGGTCTGGAGCCGATGATGGAACAGGGGAAGGCAGCGCTTGTTCCCGATGGTTCCTGGCGCATCAAGATGTGGTCCACCTCGGAAAAGAATAAGTTTGGTTTCGCTCCGCTTCCCGAAGGCCCGCAAGGGCGTAAGACCATTATTAACGGTCTCGCACCTTCCATCACCAAGCAGGCAAAGAATCCTGAAGCTGCTTTCCAGTGGGTCAAGTTCCTCACCTCGGATAAGTGCCAGTCCATTGTTGCCGAAGACGCGGTCGTCTTCCCCTCGCTGACCGAATACTCCGAAAAAGCCGCCCAGGCGCACGAGAAGGCAGGCCGGGACGTCTCGGCATTCACCGAGATCACCAAGGATGCTTCCAACCTTGCCTACTACCCGATCACCGATAAGGGCAATGAGATCGCAACGGAAGGCCAAGTTACCTTCGATGAGATCGAACAGCTCTCAGTTGAGCCGGCCGAGGCACTGGCCAAGCTCAATGACAAGGTGAACTCCATCCTCACCAAGTAACCTCCATTTCCTACACAGCGGGGTGCGGTTAAGCACTCGGGCGAACCGCACCCCGCTGCTTATCTTTTGCGGAGAAAACATGGACATCCACACCGACTCAGGCACGTTCACCGTCCACGGGGCCAGCGCCGTCGTACCACTGAGCACAAGCGACTACCTTATTACCGGAACTTCGTGGAAACTCTCCCACCCGTGGGGCGCCACCGAGTACTACCGGCACGGATGGAATTCTTGGACCCCCACACGGTGGTGGACACTGCGCCGCGAACCGTGGCGAATCTGGGACAAGCCCCTACGCGCACTCACGGCCGACGACGCCGCAACGGATACCCCAACCGAACATCACTCGTCCATGGTGACCGCCTTGAGCGGTCCGGAAGGACGCACTCTCCTCATCGGAGCCGTGCATGCCTCCTCTCCTCTCCTAAGAATCTCCGCGGAAGAAGTGGTGGCAAGCGCAGAATCGAAGGAAGCCTCGTGGTTGGTGACCATCGGGAGCGAGCCAGAGGTATTTGCCCGATACGCGGGCGTGCTCAAAGAAGAGTATCTGGGCGAACGCTCACCCCTACGGGCTGCGGAATCTCTCGGACCGGTGTGGTCCTCCTGGTATTCCTGGTTTGAAGAAATAACCGCGGAGATTATCGCAGCAGAGATAAAGCCAGCACGCGAACTGGGGTACGGTACCATCCAGATTGATGACGGCTGGGAACGCCGGGTGGGGGATTGGCGTGCCAACTCAAAATTCTCCGCTGGCATGGCTGAGGTATTCTCCCGGATTCACGACGAAGGTTTGAAAGCCGGGCTGTGGGTCGCTCCCTTTATCACCCTTCCTGATACCCCGGTACTTTCTTCCTATCCGGAACTGTTCCTTCGCGACACGGATGGTTCTTTGACCATTACCGGAAATAACTGGGGAGCGAATTACTACGCTCTCGACTTTTCCAAGCCTCAAGCACACGATTGGCTAGCTTCGACCATGTCCACGATCCGCGATTGGGGCGTGGATATGTTCAAACTCGACTTCATTTATGCTGCCGCGATTGCCGGAGAACGTGCAGGTGGTATGTCGCGGGAAGAGGCCTACCGCAGCGGCCTGGAAACAATACGTGCCGCCGTTGGTGACGATGTGTATTTGCTCGGCTCCGGAGCGGTTATTAACGCATCTTTCGGGGTGCTTGACGGAGTACGCGTTGGGCCAGACACCGCACCCTACTGGGATAACACTGAGCGGGTACGCGATCCGTCCGGCCCGGCGGTAGTCAACGCGCTTCGGAATTCGCTTTCGCGCACGTGGCTCAAGCCACTTCTCGATTGTGACCCCGATGTTGCCTACTTCCGTACGCGCGGATCACTGCTCTCTCCCGAGGTCAATGCGCTGACCGCGGATGCGGCACTCGCGTGTGAGTTTGCCCAATGTTCCTGTCCGGCTGCCTGGCTCAACGACGAAGAAAAAGCGGGGGTGCGAAGCTGGACGCAGCATTTCCGCGCGATTCCGGCGGTCCGGCAACTCGGCCGGTATCGTTTTGAGATCGACGGGGAGATTATCGATTTTGATCCCTACCTCAACCCGACCACCCGCATTTCTGACCGGCTGTTGGTCAAATAACCCCTTTTAGCACCTTTAGTACCCCGAAAATTCGGGGTGGATCCGGAAAGGTCTCTTATGAACTACCTCAAGAATGGGTTCATGCGACGAAGCATGAGTTCCGCAGCACTCCTCGCCTTGGCGAGTGCGGTGACGCTTCTGCCCTGTACAAGTTACGCGGCAAAATCCTCTGAAACTAGCCCTCGTGTTGCCGCCCCGGAACAGATCATCGACCCGGCTACGCCCGCAAGAGACGGAATGGTGCTCACCGCATCTTCCGAATTCAATGGCACCGATATTAACGATGCGCTCTTCACTGACCGCTATCTACCCCACTGGTCAACTTCACCCGGAACCAAAGCGAACTACGAGGTTAGTGGTGGCACTCTCAAACTCCGCATTACCGAGGACCAGCAACCTTGGGATCCGAACTTTGACGGCTCAACGCGAGTTTCCTCGCTGCAGACCTACCAAAAAGACTATTTGCACGAATGGACTAAGTATCCCGGTGTTGCGCAACATACCACGCCTTTCCGGGGGCACCTCCAAAAATACGGATATTTTGAGCTGCGCGCCCGCGCCGCTAACGGGGGAGGCCTGCATAGTGCCTGGTGGATGACCGGCGCCAACCAAGACGTGCCCGAAGGGCAAGGCGGATGGTCACGCCAGAATGGTGAAGTTGATATTTTCGAGATCCTCGGGCGCAATAACGCCACCACGGCGCAAAGCGCTATTCATCCCTGGGGTGATTGGGGCAGGCTTTTCCCGTGGACCACCAAGATATCCACCGGGACTGATCTTTCTGAAGGGTTCCATACCTACGGATTCGAATGGAAGCCCTCGGGGATGAAGGTGTACGTTGACGGCGTTGAGAAATTCTCCACCCCGTTATCTCCCAATTATCCGATGCTTACCTACCTCGGACTGTACGAGAAACGCGAGGAAAACTCCTGGACCGGCCCCTTTGATCCCGCGATTCCGTATCCGAAGGCTTTTGAGATTGATTATTTCCGGGCTTACCAATATGCACCGACCTCATTACCTTATACCCTCGCGACGACCGATGGGGTTATGCGTGGTGAAACACGGGTTTCAGGCGGAACCACCCGGTGGCTGGGTGGAGCCGGTAACGATGTCACTCTCACTTCTGTATATGCTCCGGAAGCTGGCACGTATCGCCTTGGCGTTGAATATCGGAGCGGTGAGGTTCGTGACTTGCACGTAAATGTGAACGACGACGAGTATGTGCTGGGCGGCCTATCCACAGGATTTTTCAAAGGTGGATTCGCCTGGGCGACTACATCAGTACCCTTGCGGCAAGGTTGGAATACAGTGCGTCTCGGTAATCCGAATGCTCCCGCACCCGACCTTCGAAATATCAGAATAGAATCGAGGGAATGAGGATGACGTAGGCGTCGGTCAGCGGAAAGCGCCTGCGGTATACATGCCCAGCGGAGGTGATATGGCTACTGATATAACGACGATACTAAGTCCTAGAACGATCAGGAATATCCTGCGTTTTAGAACGGCTTGTATGGTTGTTTTCGCCGTGCTCGTTGCGTGGCTTGGGGCTATAGGCGCGCTCTACTGGAATATCGTCCCAGGATTCTATATTGACCGGACCCCTACGATTCCCGAAGATGCGCACATCATCGTCAATCAGGCTGCTGCAGGGGAAAAGATTTTCACGGTATATCGGGACGAGGGTGAGGTATGCGTCGCGGCGTACGGGAAGGCATTTGATATCCCGTATACGGAATGTGTGTCTACCGCAGAACAGGTTAAGCCCTCAGATATCACCGTGCAATGGCTTGGTCTCATCGGCGAAGAAGTGGACCCTGCTTCTCCCGAGGTTGCGGCGGTTCACTTTCGCATCGCAGCTGGAGGGAAGATCATCCTCGAGCGCACCGAGTCCTACCTTGAGGAAGTGTTTCATTTACTTGGAAAGATCACCTAACGGGATGATCTAGTTGACACTCGGGCTATATAAGCCAGGGGCTGGTTCGTCCGGTGTTGGAACAGCGGGTGTCGTTGCATCCGGCGTGGTAATGCACGGAGCCTGCTCTGGAGTGTGCGGGGTAGATCTCTGCGCCGCCTCGTGCAGGACGTGCGCGTAGCGGAGCCTTTCCTTGCGGTGGCGGCAGGAAAAGAAGCCTACAAAGGCATAAACTCCGCAATTCACAAGGAGATAACCGCAGAAGAAGTGCAGCATATCCGGAAACCAATTCCACGCCAGCGGCCACATTGCCAGGCCTGCTACCAATCCGATGACGATGCTGACTCCGCACAAAACTAAGGATTTTCTGGATACAAGGCGCAGCGGAAGGATCAAACCGAGGAGGCTACAAGCGAGTATTGATCCGAAGGCCAGGTACCCGGCGTAGTAGCGTTTATCGGGTTGAATGAGGTCCACGATGGGATACGCGGCATGGCACACAAAGATCAGCAGAGCCACGGATACGTACGACTTCCAGCTCAGATTTTTCACCGCTGTTCCTCTTCTGTTTCCTTGACCTGAACGTAACGATTTGCGATTGGAATCCACGTCAGCATGACGAAGAAAAGAACAAGGGCGATTCCGCCCACTGTCACCACTGGACTTTGATCTGCGCCCCAGCCGATGACCGGGTTGAGCAAGATTCCGATGAGACTTCCCAGTGTGCTTGCAACGTTTAAAACCGTCGCACGGCGCTCGCTCGGAATTTCCTTGTTAGCGACTGCCCGAGTGATCGGTCCACGCGCGAACATGCTGATAACCACCAATGCGAAACCAATGATCACGCATATAATGTGCGGAATCATCATCAAGATAAATCCAATGACGCCGTATCCGAAAGCCAGGAGAAGACCTGCTCGCCGACCGACTCGCTCAACGATCACCCCGGAGAAATGATCGTAAACTGCCGCAGCTAATTGCGCACCACCAACGATGAAACCCCAGACGGCAAGCGGCACATCAACACGATCAAAAATTGGCTGGTTGAGCGTAAACACTGAATTGAAGAGCACGAAGACCGCTGCCGAAGCAACAGCCGTATACAGCAGTACCGGGGAGCTGAACAGCAAACAAATACCCCGCTTCAGGGAAACAAGTGCCGTTTCTTCCGTGGCTTTTTCAGAAGTAGAAGCGGGTTGTGGTGGGATGAAAAGAACCGCTACCGCGGCTAGACAGGCAGCGATGGCGGACGCGCAAGCCGGTAAAGCAACATCAATCTTTGCGAGCACTCCACCCACGAACGAAGCAAAGACCCCGGCCACTAACTCAAGGGCGCCGAAGTGTCCCCACACCGCAACTGAGTCCCGATCTGCATTGTCGCCGAGGGCTTCGTAGATATAGGCATCCTGCGTGCCGGTGAGCATCGCAATTCCTAAGCCGCTCAGCACAAATGACAAGGTGAACGCAGTGAACGAGTTACCCAGCGCAAAAACAACTTCCGCACACCCATTGAATACGAAACCGGAAAGGATAACCCACCGGCGATCAATTCTGTCCGAAATAAGCCCGCTGGGTACTTCTGCAACAAGGATGCTCGCTAAGAGAATACTCTCGAAAATGAAAATATCTTCGAGGGACTGCCCGCGAGAAGAAAGGAAAACTACACTAACTGGAACATAAAAGCTCATACCCGCAGCAATGATGGCCACGGCCATGGGCGCCAAGGAACGATTACGCCACACCAAGGTGAGTGGTCTGGTAGCTGTTATCGGATCACCCAATATCTACATCCTTATTCGTGTATCAGCGTCTATGCCGTTTTCGGCCCGTTCTCGCTCTCACACCAGCAACCGGTAGGCAATTTCAACGCAGCCAATCACCGCCGGCCGTGCCGCCCGCGGTTTGCCCACCGCCCGCGCCTTCCCGCTCCCGTGCCGCTTCCTCCCCGGCCAGGTCCCGCGGGGCGGGCAGCCCGCGCACCCGGTCCAGGAAAACGTAGATAAGAAGAAGGATACCCAGGTAGGGCAGCCCGGCATACCAGGCTACCGGCATGAGCCAGAACAGCGCCACGAAAATCGCCAGGCAGCCGGCCATGACCGCCAGGTTCGTTACCGGGGCGCCCCAGAGGCGAGCCGGGGGGAGCTCGAGTCCCAGTTGCTGGCGGCGTCGTCGAAAAGCAATATGGGTGGCCATTACTAAAGCCCAGGTGAGCAGGGTCCCCACCGTGGCGCAGCCGTACAAATACGAGAAGCCGGCCTGCGGGGACGTGAGCGCCAAAATACAGGCGACCACCATCCCCACCATCGCGAGCATGACCGCGCCGCGCGGGGTGCCTTTCGGGGTGGTGCGCGCCGCGAAAGCGGGGGCCATGCGGTCGGTGGCCAGCGCGTGAATCATCCGCGAGGAGGTGTAGAGGCACCCGTTCGCCGCGCTCAGCGCCGCCACCAGCAGCACCGCGTTCATAATATGCCCGGCCGCCGGAATCGCCGCGGCGTCCAGCGCGTGCACGAAAGGCGATTGCGAAATATCGTGGAGCGGCTCGGCGGTCACCGTCCACGGCTGCATCGCCACCACCACCGCAATCGCGCCCACGTAGAAGAGCAGCAGGCGCCAAATCATGGTGTGGGCCGCGCGCGGAATATCGTAACGGGGATTCCCGGATTCCGCGGCCGTGACGGATACCGTTTCGATACCGCCGAAAGAAAAAACGGCCATGCACGCGGCGATAAAGACCGAGCCGGCACCCAGCGGCATAAACCCGCCGTGCTCGGTGAGATTGACCAGTCCCACCGGCTCGCTCGCCGGCAGTCCCACAAAAATAATAATGAGGCCAAGAAGAATAAAGACCGAAATAGCCGCCACTTTAATCATGGAGAACCAGTATTCGGCCGTGCCGTAGAGCCGCACGGTGGCCATATTCAGCCCCACAATAAAGAGGGAACAGGCCACCGTCCCCACCGCGCTATTGAGCTGGGGCAGCCAATGCTGCAAATATTTCGCCCCCGCGGTTACCTCCGCGCCCACCGCCACGATATAGGTGACCGCCAGATTCCAGCGCGTCACAAAGGCCCCCAGATTCCCCAGGTATGCCCCCGCAATGGTGCCGTGCCCGCCGGGAACGGGATGCGCGCTGACCATCTCCGCCAGCGCCCACACCACCGAGAGCGCCAGCAACCCGGCCAGCGCGTAGGAAATAATCGTGGCCGGCCCCGCCAGCGAAATCGTGGCGCCCGCCCCGAGGAACAGCCCGGTTCCCAGCGCCCCGGACAGGGCAATCATGGCGATTTGCGGGGAGGTGAGACTGCGCGCCAGCGCGGTGTGGTGATCGGTGGCGCGAGCGCGAGACGAAGCATGGTGGCGTGCGGCCATGCGGGCTTCCCTTCGTGGATAGAACGACGGCGCAGCGCGGCGCCGCCCCACCCGGCCTCCACCGCCGGCGCAGCCCGGCCCTCGCACTGCCGTGAATATAACTAACGCGGAACTACTAGTGTACTCGCGTGAGCGACTACTCTTAGGGGTATGCCATCTCTCGGTCATATCTTGGAACGGTCCCAAACGCTCTCCGCTTCGCAACGCGAATGGTTGCATCAGCTGGTGGGGGACTGGCAGTTAATCTCCGATTTCTCCTTCGCTGATCTCGTGCTCGTCACCCCGCTCCAGGATGAACGCTTTATTATCGCGGCGGCCTGCCGCCCGGCCACCAATGCCACCGCGCTGGATAACGACGTGGTCAATATGACGTTCGATCCGGCCGATTCGGAGAAATTCCGGGAGATTATTGCCACCGGGCAGCGCGGCACCGTCTATATTCACGGCCTGCGTTACGAAGGTTATCCGGTGCGCCGGGCGGGGGAGGATCCTTTCGCGGTCCTCGCCCTGGTGTATTCCCAGCGCTCGCGCAAAGAAACGGTGCTGCGCCATTCTTCCTATGAGGAAATTGAAGAGCAGCTTCTCGATATGGTCACCCAGGGTCTGTTCCCGATGGAGGGTACCCCGAGCGGTTTCCGCCACGGTGCGCCGCGCGTCACGGACGGTTTCACCCATATCGACGCTGATGGCGCGGTGATTTTCAATAGCCCGAATGCGGTATCTAATCTGCATCGGCTGGGGATCCGGTCCACGTTCGAAGGCCAGCTGCTGGCCGAGCAAATTACCTCAAGTATTGACGCGGAAACCCGCCTGGATGATGCGCTGCCGGTGGTGCTGCTCGGGCGCGCCCCGTGGATGACGGAACTGGAATTACGCGGGGCGGTTCTTTCCCTGCGGGCGGTGCCGCTGTGGAAGGACGGCAAGCACGTGGGCGCCGTCGTGCTGTCGCGCGATATTAGCGAGCTGCGCCGGCGCGAATTGGAACTGGTCAGCAAAGACACCACGATCCGCGAAATTAACCATCGCGTGAAAAACAATCTGCAGACAGTTTCCGCGCTGTTGCGGATGCAGGCGCGCCGCGCGGACGACAAAAAAGTCATCGAGGTGCTTTCCGAGGCGCAGCGCCGCGTGGAAACCATTGCCCTCGTCCACCAAATCCTGTCGCAAACGGTCGATGAAATCGTGGACTTTTCCGAAGTCCTCACCCCGCTTATCACCATGGCTACCGATATCGCCTCCACGGATGTGCGCGTTTCCTCCGAGGTGCGCGGCGAATTCGGAATGGTGGACGCGAATACTGCCACCCGCCTGGCAGTTGTCCTCAACGAATTGGTCTCCAACGCGGTGGAGCACGGGCTGCCGCACGGCGGGCATATTGTGGTGAGTGCGGAGCGCGAGGGCGATGTCCTCACGGTGCAGGTGAGCGACGACGGCGTGGGCGTGCCCACCACCGGCGTCAAGCAGGGCCTGGGTACTCGGATTGTGCGCACCATGGTGGAAGGCGAATTGCACGGCACCATTAAATGGGAGGCCCGCCCCGGCGGTGGTACCACCGTGACGCTCACTATTAACGTGACGGCCGGGCTGCCGCCCACGGATGAAAAATAGTTTCCGTTCCCGGCGCGCTGGAAGATTAAATACGACGACGGGGCTCTGTCAGAAGAGATAATGTTGCCCCGGATTCCCGATAAACAATGGCGAGGTCTCGCGATAGTGATTCGCGGAACCTCGCCATGCGGGGCTTGTGATTCAGCCTAGCGGTACTCCGGGGCGGTTCGCCTTAGGAGGCAAGTTCGCGCACTCGCCGCGCGCGAGCGGTGCGGCGGCGCAGTCGGCGGCGTTCATCTTCAGAGGTGCCACCCCACACGCCGGAATCCTGGTTGTGTTCGAGTGCGTAGCTGAGGCAGTCTTCACGGACGGTACATTCCTGGCATACTCGCTTCGCCCGATCCGTCTGGGCCAGGGCCGAGGCCGAACTACCAATCGGGAAGAAAAGTTCCGGGTCTTCCGTCAGGCACGCGGCATGCGAACGCCAATCCATGAATCCTCCTTTTCCCCGCCACTCGCGGGGTATTCCCGCTCCTGCGGGATAGCTGCATGTGAGACCCATATATCTTGGCAAAGAGCAGCGCCGCGGTAAAGAGTCCACCGGTGTGATATTTCAAGGCCCGCGCTTTTCGAAGTTCTCTCTTGTTATTCCAGGCTTAAACGACTATGGGCGGCCCGCCGTGCGCTGCGGGTTTGAGCTAAACCCGCCGTGAGGGACAATAGGGGCATGAGCATTGATGAGGCCCGGCGCCGCTGGAATGAGATTGCCCCCACGCTGACTCGCGCGCAGATCGCCTACCATTCCGGGGCGGACCCGCTCATGACGGATGATCACTACGACCGCCTCATTCACGAGCTGCGTGACCTGGAAGCGCGCTACCCGGAGCTCGCGGTGGCAGATTCCCCCAGCCGCGCCGTCGGGGCGCCGGTGGGGGACGCAGCCGCGCCCGCGGCGCAGCCTTTCGCCCCGGTCACGCACCGCGAACGCCTGTACTCCCTCCAAGACGTTTTTTCTCTCGAAGATCTCCGTGCCTGGTACGCCGCGCTCCCGGGAGAATCCGGGGCCGCTAGCGCCGCTCCGCAAGTACCCAGTGCCGCTCTTGAAACGCCCAGCGCCGGCACCGCGGTCACCGCGGAAGCAAAAATCGACGGTCTCGCCATCAACCTGCGCTATGACAATGGCGCGCTGACGGTAGCCGCCACGCGTGGGGACGGCGTGACCGGGGAAGATGTCACCCGCAATATCGCCACCATCCCCGCCATTCCGCAGCGCCTGCACGGTAACGATATCCCGGAGGTCATGGAAGTGCGCGGGGAAGTTTTCTTCCCGCTCGCTGACTTCGCCCGGTTCAACGCCGACCAGCGTGAGCGCCGCGCAGCGGCCGAACGCGAGCGCGCGGCTGCGCAACAGGCCGGGGATACCGCAGCGGTGCGCGAAGCCAATCGCATTATCCGCTCCTGCCGCGAATTCGCGAACCCGCGTAACGCCGCAGCCGGCTCCCTGCGGCAAAAAGACCCGGCCGTCACTGCCTCCCGCCCGCTCTCCTTCATCGCCCACGGCATCGGTGCCCTCGCGGGGGTGCCGGACTCCCTGGCGGAAGCGCTGTCCACCCAGGCTGGCGTATACGAAGCTTTCGCAGGCTGGGGCCTTCCCATTTCTCCCTATACGAAACTTGTCTCTACCTGGGAAGATATCGAGGCATTTGTAGCGGATCTGGCCGCCCACCGCCACGACCTCCTCCACGGTATCGACGGCGCCGTCCTCAAAGTCAATGACCGGGCGCGCCAGGCCGAGCTCGGCTACACCTCCCGCGTCCCGCGCTGGGCCATCGCCTATAAATACCCGCCCGAAGAAGTAGAAACCACCCTTCTGGATATCCAGGTCAATGTGGGACGCACCGGGCGCGCCACCCCCTACGCCATTATGGAGCCGGTCCTGGTGGACGGCTCGGTTGTCACTCAGGCCACCCTCCACAACCGCGAAGAAGTGGCCCGCAAAGGCGTGCGCATTGGCGACGTCGTTATCGTGCGCAAGGCCGGGGATGTCATCCCCGAAGTGGTCGGCCCGGTCCTCATGGAACGTGACGGCACCGAACGCGAATGGGTAATGCCCCGCGCTTGCCCTTCCTGCGGGGCCACCCTCGCTCCCGCCCAGGAAGGCGATGTGGATATGCGCTGCCCCAATGCGCAATCCTGCCCCGCCCAGCTGGCCGAACGCGTGGTCCATATCGGTTCGCGCGGAGCGTTGGACGTGGAGGCCCTCGGAGAAGAAACCGCGCTGTGGCTCACCAACCCCGATGCCCGGCGCCGCGAAGCCCTTATCGCACTCGCCAGCGGCCACCGCCTCGAGATAGAAGGTGCGGACGGGCGCAAGAAAACCCTGCGCCTCACGCGCGAGGTGGCACGCGAACTCGGAATTGTGGACGACGACGGCGCCATCCTCGACTCCGAGGTGATTATCCCGCCTGAAACAGCCCGCAGCCTGGGCGTTCCCGCAGCCCAAGAACCGATACTTCACAGCGAAGCCGGACTCTTCGCGGTGCAAGCCACGGATGTGGCCGATACCTGGGTATGGAAAGAAATCCGCAGCGCCGGCCAACCCACCGGCGACTACCGCTACGTGCGCGCCGCCTGGACCAAACCCACCTGGGGCACCAGCGCCGGCCAGCGCGTCATCACCAAGGAGAGCGAACCGGGCAAAGCCCTCCTCACCATGCTCACCGAACTGGAGAAAGCCCGCGGGAAAGAACTGTGGCGCAAACTCGTGGCCCTCTCGATCCGCCACGTCGGCCCCACCGCGGCCCGCGCGCTCGCGGCCGCTTTCCCGGAGCTGGCGCTACTGCGCGCGGCTGCCGTGGAGGAGCTTTCCGCGGTGGATGGCGTCGGGGATATTATTGCCCGCTCCTTTAAAGAATGGTTCGAGGTGCCCTGGCACCTGGAGATTATTGAGCAATGGGAAGCTGCCGGGGTGCTTTTCGCTGATGACACCGCGGCCGCCGAGCAGATTCCCCAAACCCTGGCGGGAATGACGATTGTGGCCACCGGATCCCTGGAAGGCTATACCCGAGATTCGGTCAAAGAGGCAATCCTCGTGCACGGCGGGAAGGCCGCCGGCTCGGTCTCGAAGAAAACTACCGCGGTGGTGGTGGGGGAGAATGCCGGATCGAAGGCAGCCAAGGCTGAAGAACTGGGTATTCCGCGGCTGAGCGAAGCCGAATTCACCGAGCTGCTGCGCACCGGCCAGCTGCACGAATAGCTTCCCGCCGCGCCGTTACAGCAGCGGCGCCAGCGGAGCCATCACCTTTTCTGTTACCCGCGCCAGCGCACCGCGCTTATCCCATTCCTCCAGGGTGAGCTCGCGGGCATTGCGCAGGTCGAATTCAAAAATCTTCTCCATGACAGCCGCGAAACCGGCATCGTGAATCGACATATTAATTTCGAAATTCCCCCGCAGGGACAGCCGGTCAATATTTGCGGTTCCCACGGTGGACCAGGTGGAATCCATGGTCATGGTTTTCGCGTGAATCATGGCGTCCTGGTAGAGGAAAATGCGCACTCCGGCGCGCAGTAGCCGCTCGTAATGCGGCCGCCCCACCCAGTCCGTGTAAATATGATTGGAGTACTGCGGGATGAGAATCCGCACGTCCACCCCGCGTTCGGCCGCATCGGTCAGCGCATCAAGCATGGGCGCATCCGGAATGAAATACCCCATGGTGATCCAAGCCCGCTGCGAGGAGCGTGCCAACGCATCCAAATACAGCGAAGAAATGGGATAAGTATTATGCGCCGGGGAATTCGTGACCGCCCGCATGCGTGAATCCCAATGGTGGGTGAGAGCACGGCGCAAGGTGGGATGATCGCGTTTGCGGTACGCATTCCACATATCCACAAAAGCCACGTCCAGTTCCCATACCGAGGGGCCCTCCACGCGCAGGTGAGTATCGCGCCATTCCGTTACGTACAGGCCGCCGATATTGTAGCCACCCACGTAGCCAACGCGCCCGTCCACGGTTAGGATCTTGCGGTGATCACGCCCCTTATCACGCGAACGCCCGGTAAGAATACCGGTGCGCACCAGCGGGAAATTCATCCAGTGCAGGTTCGCGATGCGCGGCGGGTGCCGGAAAGAAGGCGGCTGGTTGAGATTCCCCCAGGTATCCAGCAGTACATGCACCTGCACCCCGCGGTGGGCCGCAGCGATAAGCGCATCGCGGAAACGGTGCCCCACATGATCCGCTTTGACAATAAACCACTCGAAATAAATATGATCCCGTGCATTATTAATATCGGCGAGCATAGCGCGGTACACGTCCGCGGCGCCGGTATACAAGATTGCGTGGTCGCGCCCGACCTGCACCGCTTGCGGGGGTAGGTGCGGATACGAATTGACCGGTGGGGTGCGGCGTTTGCGCATTTCATCCACAACGACGACGGCGCCCGCGGCGGCCAGCGGCGCCGCGGCCGCGAGCACACCCGCCGTGCGCAGCACCCGGCGCGAAGTCCACTCAGTCATAGCGCCAATTGTAGACGGTGCGCCATCGCGCGGTGCAACCGCGTAGACTTGAGCCATGTCGTCATTTTCTAAGGAAGAGGTAGCGCGCCTAGCGGACCTGTCCCGCATCGCCCTGACGGATACCGAGGCTGAAAAAATGGCCGGTGAACTTTCCGTCATCGAGGATGCAGTGAAGGCGGTATCCGAAGTTGTTACGCCGGATATTCCCTTTACATACAATCCGCTTCCGCTGGCCAATGTCAAACGCCCCGATGTTCCGGGGGAAACCCTTGATCGTGAGGAAGTCCTCGCCGCGGCTCCGGCCGCCGAAGAAGGTAAATTCCTCGTCCCGCGCATTATGGGGGAGGAATAAATGAATAGCTTGTTGCTCAAATCCGCCGCGGAACTCTCCGCGCTGCTGCGCGCGGGGGAGATCACCTCCGTGGAGCTCACCACCGCCTGCCTGGATCGCATTGAGTCGCTCAATCCCAAGGTCAACGCTTTCCTCCACGTGGATCGTGAAGGTGCCCTGGAGGTTGCCCGCGGGGTGGATGCCGCCCGCGCGGAAGGCCAGGAGCTCCACCCGCTGGCCGGTATTCCTATCGCGGTGAAGGACAATATTTGCACCCGCGGGATTCCCACCACCGCGGCGTCGAAGATCTTGGAGGGGTGGTGCCCGCCGTACGATGCGAGCGTCGTCGTAAAAATTAAAGAAGCCCGGCTCCCTATCGTGGGCAAGACCAATATGGACGAATTCGCGATGGGTTCCTCCACGGAACATTCCGCTTTCGGGCCCTCGCGCAACCCCTGGGATCTGGATCGAATCCCGGGTGGTTCGGGTGGCGGCAGCGCTGCGGCCGTCGGTGCCTTCATGGTGCCGCTCGCCCTCGGTTCTGATACCGGCGGCTCGATCCGCCAGCCTGCCGCGGTGACCGGAACGGTGGGCGCCAAGCCCACCTACGGGGCGGTTTCGCGCTTCGGCCTCATCGCTATGGCATCCTCGCTGGACCAGATCGGGCCGGTGACCCGCACCGTGGAAGACGCCGCGCTGCTCCAGGAGCTGCTCAGCGGGCACGATCCCCACGATTCCACCTCCCTTCCCGAAACTCCTGCCGGCCTCGTGGCGGCCTGCCACGGCGAAGCCGGGAGCTGGGAAGGCGCTGGCGCGGATCCGGAGCGGCCGCTCGCGGGCCTCAAGGTGGGCCTCGTGGAAGAAATGCACGGGGAAGGCTACGCGCCCGGCGTGCTTGAAGCTTTCGAAAACGCGGTGGCGCGCATGCGTGAACTCGGCGCGGAAACGGTGGAGCTTTCCTGCCCCAGTTTCCACTACTCGCTGGCCGCCTACTATCTCATTATGCCCGCCGAAGTCTCCTCCAACCTGGCCCGTTTTGACGGGATGCGCTACGGCCTGCGGGTGGAACCCGAAGAGGGGCCGGTCACCGCGGAAACCGTGATGCGCGCTACCCGCGCGGCCGGTTTCGGTGAAGAAGTCAAGCGGCGCATTATTTTGGGCACCCACGTGCTCTCCGCCGGAAACTTCGATGCGTTCTACGGTGCGGCGCTGCGGGTCCGCACCCTGGTGCAGCGTGACTTGGAGCAGGCTTTCTCCCGGTGTCACGTGATCGTTTCACCCACGTCGCCCACGGTGGCTTTCCCCTTCGGCTCGAAAACGAACGATCCGCTGGCCATGTACCTCAACGACATCGCCACCATTCCCGCCAACCTGGCTGGAATCCCGGGTATTTCGCTGCCGGCCGGGCTTTCGGAAGGGCTCCCGGTAGGCTTGCAGATTCTCAGCCCGGCCCGGGCCGATGCCCTCATGTACCGGGTGGCCGCGGCCATCGATACTGCGCTTGGACACAACGTCCCCGCTGCCTGCCCCGCGCGGGATTGGGAGGAATAAAGCATGGATGAACTCATGAATTACGAGGACGCCGTCGCGCGTTTCGACCCGGTGATCGGGTTGGAAGTACACGTCGAACTGTCCACACAAACCAAGATTTTCGACGCCGCCCCGGTGGCTTTCGGGGCCGAACCCAATACCGATGTGCAGCCGGTTTCCCTCGGGCTTCCCGGTTCGCTCCCGGTGGTCAATGAGGCGGCGGTGGAATACGCGGTGAAGCTGGGCCTGGCCCTCAATTCCCGCATTAACGAGCTCTCGCGTTTCGAACGTAAGAACTACTTCTACCCGGATCTGCCCAAGGCCTACCAGATCACCCAGAACGCCCAGCCGATTATCCTGGGCGGCTATCTGGATATTGAGCTGGCGGACGGCACGCCCTACCGTTTCCCCATTGAACACGCGCATCTGGAAGAAGACGCCGGGAAGAACACCCACGTGGGTGGGGCGGATGGGCGCCTGCAGGGGGCGCGCTACTCGCTGGTGGATTACAACCGTTCCGGCGTGCCGCTCATTGAGATCGTTTCCGACCCGGCTACCGGGGTGGGGAAGAACGCCCCAGAGATCGCCGGCGCCTATGTGCGCGGGATCCGTGAACTGGTGCGGGCGCTCGGCATTTCTGAGGGGCGGATGGAGCGCGGAAATATTCGCGCGGATGTCAATGTCTCCCTACGGGAAAGCCCGGATGCTCCTTTCGGTACCCGTACCGAAACGAAGAATGTCAATTCCTTCCGCGGCATTGAAAACACCATTCGCTACGAGATTTCCCGCCAGGCAGCGATCTTGGCTGCCGGTGGCACGATCCTCCAGGAAACGCGCCATTACAAGGAAGAAATCCAGGGCACCATCGCCGGGCGCGTGAAGTCCGACGCGGATGATTACCGCTACTTCCCCGAACCGGATTTGGTCCCGGTGATCTGCACTCCGGATTACGTGGAGAAGGTGCGTGCGGGGCTGCCCGAATTGCCGGCCGCCAAGCGCGCCCGCATCACCGAGGAATGGGAGCTTTCCCCGGAGGAATTGCGCGATCTTATTAACGCTGGCGCGGTGGATCTGGTAGACGCCACTGTTCGGGCCGGGGCAACGCCCGCCGGAGCCCGCAAGTGGTGGATGGGCGATATCGCCCGCTACGCCAAGGATAACGACGTCGAACTCGAGGATGCGCCCATTACTCCGGCCGCGGTGGCCGAGCTGGACGGACTCATCCAGAGCGGGCGCCTCAATGACAAACTGGGGCGCCAGGCGCTGGCGGGAGTCCTCGCCGGGGAAGGCAGCCCGGAGGAAGTTGTTGCGGCACGCAATCTGGAGATCGTTTCCGATAGCGGGGCCCTGGAGAAGGCCGTGGATGAGGCACTGGCTGCCAATCCCGACGTCGTCGAAAAAATTCGCGGTGGAAAAGTGCAGGCCGCCGGTGCAATTATCGGCGCCGTGATGAAGGCGACCCACGGTAAGGCCGACGCCGGTGCCGTGCGCGCTCTCATTATGGAGCGTGCCGGCGCGCAGTAGTACCCGGCGGCATGCCGGTATGGGCCCGAAATATCTCATGAAGGAGGCGCAGGTGGCGCGAACACAAGCAGGTACGGACGGACTGTCGGAACCGGGCGGAGCCGCGCGAGCTAACGGAGCCGCGCGCACTGGCGGTGCTGCACGAACTGACGGAGCCGCGCAGTTCGCGCCCCCGCCCTCCGAACGTGAGATTTTCGCGGCCCACGAAGGTGGAAAACTCGAAACTCACGCGACCGCCGCTATCAACAACCGGGAAGACCTGGCTCGGGTATATACGCCCGGGGTGGCGCGAGTGTGCGAAGCGATTCACGCCGAACCGGAACTGGCCCGCCGCTACACGGTGAAATCCAATACCGTGGCGGTAGTGACAGACGGAACCGCGGTGCTCGGCCTGGGTGATATCGGGCCGCTCGCTTCTCTTCCCGTGATGGAAGGCAAGGCCGCGCTTTTCAAGCGTTTCGCCGGGGTGGACGCCTGGCCGGTACCCCTAGCTACCACGGATACCGAGGAAATCATCGCTGCGGTACGAGCCATCGCGCCCGCGTATGCCGGTATCAATCTGGAAGATATCTCCGCCCCGCGCTGCTTCGAGATCGAGAAACGCCTGCGTGCGGAACTTGATATCCCAGTCTTCCACGACGATCAACACGGCACCGCGGTTGTGGTGCTGGCCGCCCTCATGACGGCACTACGCGTAGTGGGGAAGCGGCCGTCCGACGCGCGCGTCGTGGTATGCGGAATCGGTGCCGCCGGCACCGCGATTATCCGCTTGCTCCTCGAATACGGGGTGCGGGATATCGTTGCCGTGGACCGCTCCGGAACGCTCGGGCCGTTCCGGCGCGAAACCAACCCGGGGCACGCCTGGGTTGCGGTCCGCACCAATCCCCGCCAGATCGACGGTGATGTGCGTGCGGCGCTGCGCGGTGCGGATGTTTTTATTGGCGTTTCCGGCCCGAATATTCTCGACGGCGCAGCTCTGGACACCATGGCTGATAACGCCATCGTTTTCGCCCTGGCCAATCCCACCCCGGAAATTGCCCCCGAAATAGCGCGCGAGCACGCCGCGGTGGTGGCAACCGGCCGTTCGGATTACCCCAACCAGATCAATAACGTGCTGGCTTTCCCGGGGATATTCCGCGGTTTACTCGATGCTCATGCCACGGAAGTTAGCGACGCGATGCTGCTGGCCGCAGCGCAGGCCCTTGCTGATCTGGTGGGGGAGGATGCTCACCCGGATTACATCATCGTTTCCGCTTTTGACGAGCGCGCGGCGGCGGCCGTGGCGCAGGCTGTTCGCGAAAGCGTAGAGGAATCCTAGGAGTCTCCATCGAGGCTATCGAGACGTAGTTTTCTTTGGTTTTGTTTGGTTTTTTGGGGTGTTTGGGTGGGGTGTGGTGGGTGTCTCGTTGGTGTGGTTTGTGTTTTGGGTGGTGGGCTTGTAAGCT
>NZ_JASPCQ010000010.1:0-80985 GCF_030230305.1 Actinotignum sanguinis | reverse complement strand
GTGGGGAACAAGGAGGGGAGCACACCCGGAAAACCGGGGTGCTCCCCTCCCACACAGGAACTTCTGATACAGCCCCGCCGCTTCTTAACTATCTAGTTCTAGACGCCCACCTTGACGATGAGGCCGATGAGGATAATAGAAATTCCCCAGATGAGGGCCAGCACCACGGTGATGCGGTTGAGGTTACGTTCGGCTACCCCGGAGGAACGCATAGACGTGGAAATACCACCACCGAACATATCGGAGATTCCGCCACCCTTGCCTTTATGCAGCAAGATGGAAAGCGTGAGGAAGATGCTGGTGATGAGCATAAGCACTTCGCAGGTAATGAGCAAAGCTTTCATTTCCAGTCCTTTCGAATGCTTCGTGCACCCGGAGAGTAATAGAGTCCTTGGTTAGTGTACCTGCTGATGCCGGCCAGCGGGAAATAAAACGTGCGGGGTGGGAAGAATCCCACCCCGCACGCGAGGGCCAGGGCGATACTCCTTGGGTGATCGCTCTTAGCCGTTATCGTTCTTAGCCGCGGAACATCACGATCTTCGCGAATTCCTCCGCCTTGAGACTGGCGCCGCCCACAAGGGCACCGTCAACATCAGGCTGGGCCATGATCTCCTGGACGTTAGCAGCCTTGACCGATCCGCCGTACTGGATGCGAACCGCAGCAGCCGCTTCCGCACCGAAGTTTTCCTCGATGCGAGCCCGGATCGCGCCGCAGACTTCCTGGGCGTCTTCCGGGGTGGCCACTTCGCCGGTGCCAATAGCCCAGATGGGTTCATAGGCGATAACAAGCTTGGCTACATCGGCAGCCTGGAAATCGGCGAAGAGTTCGTCGATCTGGGAAACGACGTACTCGACATGCCGGCCTTCCTTACGCACCTCGAGTTCTTCACCGCAGCAGACGATAGGCGTCATGCCAGCGCCCAGAACCTTGTGTGCCTTCTTGCCGATGAGTTCATTGCTTTCGCCATGGTAAGCGCGCCGCTCCGAATGGCCCACGATGACGTAGCTGCACCCGAGCTTGGAGAGCATCGAGGTGGAGATTTCACCGGTGTAGGCGCCTTCGTCATGCACGGAGACGTCCTGGGCACCGTAGGCGATGTGCAACTCATCTGATTCGCACAGGGTCTGGATGGACCGCAGATCGGTGTAGGGGGCAAAAACCGCCACATCTACATCACCGTAGGTGAAACCTGCATCATCCAGGGTCCACGCGACTTTTTGCACAAGGTGGGTAGCCTCGAGATGATCCATATTCATCTTCCAGTTACCCGCCATCAGGGGGGTGCGTGCCATTAATCCTCCAGAACAGCGATACCGGGCAGGGTCTTACCCTCGAGGAATTCGAGGGAAGCGCCACCGCCGGTGGAAATATGGTTGAACTTCTCTTCGTCGAAACCGAGGATGCGCACGGCAGCCGCGGAGTCACCGCCACCAACAATGGTGAAGCCTTCAGCATCCTGCATGGCCTGGGCTACGCCCTTCGTGCCCTCAGCGAAGGCCGGGAACTCGAAGACGCCCATGGGGCCGTTCCAGACGATAGTCTTCGAAGAGGCGATCTTCTCAGCGTATTCGGATACGGTTTCCGGCCCGATGTCCAGGCCCATGCCGTTGGCGGGCATATCGGAAGCGGAAACGATTTCGGATTCCGCGTCCTTATCAAACTTATCAGCGACGACAACGTCAACCGGCAGGAGCAGCTCCACACCCTTATTGGACGCGGTTTCGAGGTATTCGCGAGCCTTATCGATCTGGTCATCTTCGCACAGCGAGGAGCCGATCTCATAGCCCTTGGCGCGCAGGAAGGTGAAGGCCATACCGCCACCGATGAGGAGAACATCAGCCTTATCCAGGAGGTTCTCAATCACGCCGATCTTATCGGAAACCTTGGAGCCGCCGAGCACCACGGTGTAGGGACGTTCCGGATCCGCGGTGGCCTTGGACAGCGAATTAATTTCCTTGGCAACGAGTTCACCGGCAGCCGAAGGCAGCAGCTTCGCAATATCGTAAACCGAGGCCTGCTTGCGGTGGACAACACCGAAACCATCGGAAACGAAGACATCTGCCAGCGCGGCGTATTCCTTCGCGAGAGCTTCGCGGTCAGCATCGACCTTGGAGTCTTCGCGCTTGTCATAGCGCACGTTCTGAAGCAGCACGATGTCGCCGTCATTCAGCGCGTCAATCTTGGCCTTGGCATCCGGACCTACGGTATCTTCCGCAAGGGGAACCTCACGGCCGAGGAGTTCGCCGAGGCGCTTGGCTACCGGAGCCAGGGAGAATTCCGGTTTCGGCTCACCCTTCGGGCGGCCCAGATGCGCGGAAACGATAACCTTCGCCTTGGCGTCGAGAAGCCGCTTGATGGTGGGCAGCGCGGCGCGGATACGGCCGTCATCGGTAATGCGATCCCCGTCCAGCGGAACGTTGAAATCGGAACGAACAAAAACCTTCTTGCCGGTGAGGTCACCGAGCGATTCAATAGTCCTCATATTTTTCCTTTCGCGTAGGGAAGCCCGTGCGCGCTAGCGCACGCACGGGCTTCACATCAGCTCATCGCTTGATCTTTAGAGCTTGCTCGCAACGAGGTTGGCAAGCTTCACGAGGGAAGCAGCGTAGCCGTATTCGTTGTCATACCAAGCGCCGATCTTGACCTGGCCGTCCATCACCTTGGTGAGGCCGGCATCGAAGATGGACTGGTGATGATCACCGATGATGTCCGAGGAGACGATGGGATCCTCGGTGTAAGCGAGGGTGCCCTTGAGGGCGCCTTCCGAGGCTTCCTTCATCGCGGCGTTGATTTCTTCCACGGTGACATCGGACTTCTCAGCTTCGAAGGTGAGGTCCGTCAGGGAGCCGGTGATGGTGGGGACGCGCACGGCGTAACCATCAAGCTTGCCCTTGAGTTCGGGAAGAACCAGGGCAACGGCCTTGGCCGCACCGGTGGTGGTGGGGACCATGTTCTGCGCGGCCGCGCGGGCGCGACGCAGATCCTTGTGCGGGCCGTCCTGCAGGTTCTGATCCGCGGTGTAAGCGTGGATCGTGGTCATCAGACCCTTCTTGACGCCGAACTTGTCCACGAGAACCTTCGCCACCGGGGCGAGGCAGTTCGTGGTGCAGGAAGCGTTGGAAATAATATTGTGCTTGGCCGGATCGTACTGATCGGAGTTCACGCCGATAACGAAGGTGGCATCTTCACCCTTCGCCGGGGCGGAAATAAGAACCTTCTTGGCGCCGGCTTCGATATGAGCCTGGCAAGCTTCACCGGTGCGGAAGCGGCCGGTGCACTCGAGAACGATGTCAACCTCGAGTTCCTTCCACGGGAGGTTGGCCGGATCCTTTTCAGCAAGAACCTTGATCTTCTTGCCGTCGAGCACGAATCCATCTTCGGTTGCTTCAATCTCCACGGGGAGGCGGCCGCCGGCGGTGTCATACTTCAGCAGGTGGGCGAGAGTCTTGATATCGGTCAGGTCATTGACCGCGACGATCTCGAAATCCGCACCCTCGGCGAGGGCTGCGCGGACAGCGGCACGACCAATACGGCCGAAGCCGTTAATAGCAACGCGTACAGTCACTCTTTATCCTCCTCACGCGCCAGCTAGCGCGTTTCCAACTCGACTTCTTGTCTTTGAGAAGTCCGTCCGAGAACTTCTCTCGGAACCACTGACTATTCTACCGGTCACGTTCGGCTGGGGCTAATGCCAGTGGGAAGGAGCTTGCGAACTTTGGCACAGAGCGAAACTCGACAGCGGCATAACACGCCCTTAGTCCCATTTTTGATTGTTATTTTTTTCGACGACGGCGAACGCGCTACCGCGCGTTAGGACATTGCCCCGTGCCCCGCCGCCCGCACCGCGGCCATAGTGTCAGGAATGCCCAGTTCCTTGGCCCGCTTATCCGCCATAGAATTCAAGCGACGCAGCCGCCCGGCCACGGCATCCTTGGTGGCGCGCGGCGTGAGCTGCTCCCCGAGCAAGTTGAGGGAATCTTCCGGGTGAGCGATGCGGGCTTCACCGGCCGCCCGCAAATTCTCGGGTACATCCGTGCCGAGAATTTCAAAAGCGCGCTTGACCCGGATCACCGCGATGACAGCGGCATCGGCACTGCGGCGCATATTTGCGTCGTCGAAATTAGCAAGCCGGTTAACCGTGCCGTGTACTTCCCGTTCCACGCGTAGCTCTTCCCAGCGCAGCACAGCATCATTGGCACCCATCCGGGTGAGCATATCGGAGATAGCTTCTCCCCCGCGGATGTCGATACGGTGGGCTCCGCGTGATTCGCGCACCCGGTAGGGAATATCGAGGCGTCGGGCCAGCCCTCCCAGGGCATAGGCAGCCTCCAAGCGCGGGCAAATAATCTCAAGGGAAGCATTGCGCCCGGGTTCCATGAGGGTGCCGCGCGCGAGGAAAGCTCCGCGCCAGGCCGCTCCCGCATCGGCTTTTGAGCCACCGACCACCGCGGGAGGTAGCCCTCGTACCGGCCGCCCGTGTGCGTCCAGGAGGCCGAGTTTCACCGCAATGCGTTCGGTGTTCTCTGAAGAGCGCACCAGGAAACGTTGCCCCTGGCGCATCTGCGAGGAAACCGAAAGAAGTTCCGGCTCCACGGAGAAAAGCTGGCGCACCAACTCCCACAGGCGTTGCGCGGTCGGCCGGTGGCCCACCTCGGCCACCAGTTCCAGGGTACGCGAACGCACGGCCAATCCCCCGCCGTACCGGAACATCGCGGTGAGTTCAGCCAGGGCGGCGGAAAGCGAAGCCGGCGTAACGGTGGCTAGTTCATCTTTCACCGTACGGGTTAACGCGGACACGACTCCCCTTCCTTCTATGGTGGGACCGCTACTCAGCAGGGAATATCCCGGTTGTGGATTCTTCCGTGCGCGGGAGTTCCCGGTTTAGGAATCTCCTATGACGCCTTCGAAGGCATCCCGATAGGCAGCGGCCAAACGTAGCGCATCGTGACGTGCGCGATTATCGCCCATTCTAACCTGTCGCAGCATGAGCGTGGCCCCGATACCTTCGGCTTCCGCTGCGACTTCACCGATATCATCCACGCTGCGCGGATCGGCCACCACCACGTCAATACGCAGATCCGGGGCATGGCGAGCGAAAGAACGAATATGGTCCGCGGCGCTCATCCCCCATGTTTCACGCTCATTACGAAGATTGAGGGCAAGAACCCGGCGGGCCGGGGAACGCACGAGGGCCGCGTGTAAATCCGGAACCATGAGGTGGGGAATAACAGAGGTGTACCAGGATCCCGGTCCAAAAACGATCCAATCGGCCTCGTCAATAGCGGCAACCGCTTCGGGTTGGGCGGGAGGATTCTCTGGAATAAGGCTGACGTGTTCCACTTTTCCGCGAGCCGTTGCCACCGCCACCTGCCCGCGGTAGAGCTGGGGGCCGTCTTCCTCGTCGATGACCCGTGCCTCAATCTCCAGGGGAATAGGAGACATGGGCAGCACGCGGCCGTCAATGCGCAGCAGCTGCCCCACCCAGTCAAGACCGGAAACTGTGCTCCCCAATTGCTCCCACATGGAAACAATGAGGAGATTACCCATGGCGTGCCCGTTGAGGGGACCTTCGGAAGAGAATCGGTATTGGAGAACGTCGCGCCAGGTCTGGCCCCATTCGCCGTCGTCACACAGCGCGGAAAGGGCCATGCGCAAATCTCCGGGTGGAATCACGTTGAATTCATTACGCAAGCGCCCCGAGGAGCCGCCGTCGTCCGCAACAGTAACCACGGCGGTGATATTTTGGGTGATGAGCCGCAGGGCCGAAAGCGAAGCGTATAGGCCGTGGCCGCCCCCGAGGGCGACGACTCGCGGGCCGCGACTACCGCGCCCGCCCATTATTCACGCCCCAAATCACGGTGAATTGTGCGTACCGAGTGCCCGGCGGCGCGTAGCGCCTCGGATACCGCTTCCGCGATAGCCACCGACCGGTGTTTTCCACCGGTGCAGCCAATCGCGATCGTGGTGAAAGGTTTGAGTTCGCGGGCGTAGCCGGCCAGGATGGTGTGGATGAGGTGAGAGTATTCCCGCACGAAAGCCTCGGCACCCTCCTGCTCCAGTACGAAATGGGCCACGGGCTCATCGTGGCCGCTCAGGTGGCGCAGCTCGGTAATCCAGTAGGGATTGGGCAGGAAGCGCACATCGGCCACATTATCAGCATCCAGGGGCAGGCCGTATTTGAAACCGAAGGACATGACCGTTACCCGGGTCGCTTCTGTTCCGGAGGTTTCCCCCACGAGGTGGCGAATTTTACGGGAAAGATCGTGCACGGACAGCCGCGAAGTATCGATAACGGAATCAGCACGATTGCGCAGAGCCGCCAGGAGTTTGCGTTCCGCGGTGATGCCGTCGAAAAGCCGACCGTGGCCCTGGAGCGGGTGGGGCCGGCGCACGCTTTCATAGCGGCGCACCAGGGAAGCATCATCGGCATCGAGGAAAATAATGCGATAGTTAATACCGCTCGCGGTGAGATCCGCAAGAACTTCCAGGAGCTCAGCGAAGAATTCCCGGGAGCGCACGTCCACCACCGCGGCCATGCGGGTCACTTTTCCATTACCGGAGAGCAGCCCCGCCAAGGCGCTGAGCATGCGCGGCGGGAGATTATCCACCACGTACCAACCCAGATCTTCCAGGGTGGCAGCCGCGCGGGATCTGCCCGCCCCGGACATTCCCGTGACAATAATGATTTCCGGAACGTCGGCCGGTGCCAGCTCAGCTGTACAATCGGCTGCCGGAACAACGGCGGGGATACGGGACGTATCGTTAATGTCGCGGGTGTCACTCATATCTCCATCATGCCACAAAGACCCGCGAGCTACTCCTCCCCGAGGGCTTTTTTAATCGCCGCGGCGAGCACCGGGCCAATGCCCGCAACTTCCGTGAGTTCATCGAGGCTAGCCTCCCGGATCCGTTTAACCGAGCCGAGAGCACTCAGTAGTTTCTTTTGCTTAGCCGGCCCCAGCCCCGGAATGGCGTCAAGCGCGGAGCGAGTCATCGCCTGACCCCGTTTCTTGCGGTGGAAAGTAATGGCGAAGCGATGCGATTCATCGCGCAATTGCTGGAGGAGGCGCAACGCCGGTGAGGTGCGCGGGAAGATAACCGGGAATTCTTCGCCCGGGATCCACACTTCTTCCAGACGTTTTGCCAGGCCCACCACCCGCACATCGGCACCCAGCTCATCGACCACCCGCTGGGCGGCGTTGACCTGGGGAAGCCCGCCGTCCACCACGAGGAGGTCGGGGCGGTAGGCAAAACGGGGCGGGGCAGCGGTGGCGGTATGCGCGGCGCCCTCATCTTCCACTCCCCCGGCATCGGCGGCGTGCGCTGCGGCGTCGTTCAAACGGCGCAGCCTCCGGCGCAACACTTCATCCATCGCGGCGGTATCATCCCGAGCACCCTGCCCCTCCGGCCCGCGCACGATGAAATGCCGGTAATCAGAGGTTTTCTTGAGGCCGTCCTCGAATACCACCATGGATCCGACCTGCTGGTGGCCCTGGGTATGGGAAATATCGTAGCCTTCGATGCGCAGCGGAGCGCGGTCTAAATCCAGCCCGATGCGCAGCTCTTCCAGGGCTTGGGAACGCACCGTAATATCGGCGGCGCGCGCCAGCTTATTGCGGTCAAAAGCCTGTTTCGCATTCGCGTGTACGGTATCCGCCAGCTGGGCTTTCGGCCCGCGCTGGGGGCGCTTGAGGTGGACCGGACCGCCGCGGCGTTCGGCAAGCCAGCGCTCCAGCCCCGCGCGATCCGAAGGGAAAACCGGTACCCAGATCTCCCCCGGGATGGCCCCGGGTGGCACGTGGTCACGATCATCCACGGAGGTTCCGGCCCGCACGGTGCGATCCCCCTGGGTACCTACCCCACGGTAAGCGTCGTATTCGGGATTTCCGTATATATGGAGGAGCAGGGCGTTGATAATATCGGCTGGTTCGGTGCCTTCTGTTTCCGTTACCCAGCCGCGCTGCCCGCGGATTCTTCCGCCCCGCACATAAAAAATCTGGACCGAAGCATCAATTTCATCGGATTCTAAGCCGATAATATCGGCGTTAAGATTTGAATCGAACACCACAACATTACGCTCGGTGGCGGTGGTCATCGCCGTGATTTCATCGCGTAGTTTCGCGGCACGTTCAAAATCTTCGACCGCTGCCGCTTTTTTCATGTCCGCGGTGCGGGCACGAATAAAATCACTGCCATCTGATTCCATGAATTTTACGAATTCTTCAGCGACGGCGCGATTCTCCGCGGCACTCACCAGCCCGGCACAGGCACCGTTACACAGCCCGATATGAGTATTGAAACACGGTTTGCCGGTGCGCTGCCCCCGCCGGAATTCCGCATCGGAACACGAACGCATGGTAAAAACGGGCAGCAGAGCATCGAGCACTTTTCGGATCGCCCACACCTTCGTATACGGCCCGAAGTACACGGTGCCTTTGCGGTGTTTTTCCCGGGTGATATAGGCCCGCGGAAACTCCTCCCCCAGCGATACCGCCAGGTAGGGATAGGACTTATTGTCCCGAAACATAACATTGAAGGGCGGTTCAAATTCCTTAATCCAGGAATATTCCAGGGTGAGGGCCTCAATCTCGCTCCCCACCACCACCCACACCACATTGGTAGCGGTATGCACCATGGTGCGAATACGCGGGATGAGGCGTTCGGGCGGCTGAAAATAGTTCTGGAGTCGGTTGCGCAGATTCTTCGCTTTCCCAACGTACAGGATGCGCCCTTCCTCGTCCACAAAGCGGTAGACACCCGGGTCCGTAGGGATAGACGACGGCGCCGGGCGATAGCTGCGCGGATCAGCCACGGCTCGTCACCTCCACTTCTCCTCCAGGAGCGGACGGAGGAACTGCCCGGTATAGGATTCTTGCACCGCGGCGATCTGTTCCGGAGTTCCGGTGGCGACGACGGTGCCCCCGCCGGCGCCACCTTCCGGGCCCATGTCAATAACCCAATCCGCACATTTAATGACATCGAGATTGTGTTCGATAACAATAACGGTATTGCCTTTATCCACGAGAGATTGCAGTACCAACAGAAGCTTGCGAATATCCTCAAAATGCAGGCCCGTGGTGGGCTCATCCAGGATATAAACCGTGCGGCCGCTGGAGCGCCGGTGCAGTTCCGAAGCGAGTTTCACGCGCTGCGCTTCCCCGCCGGAGAGCGTGGTAGCCGATTGCCCCAAACGTACGTAGCCGAGACCCACCCGTTCCAACGTGGTGAGATAGCGGGTGATATTCGTGATGGGATCAAAGAATTCCGCAGCTTCGTGAATGGTCATATTAAGAACTTCGGAAACATTCTTCCCGCGGTACTTCACTTCCAGGGTTTCCCGGTTGTACCGGGTACCGTGGCAGACCTCGCAGGGAACATACACGTCGGGAAGGAAGTTCATCTCAATTTTCACGGTGCCATCGCCCTTGCAAGCTTCGCAGCGCCCGCCTTTAACGTTAAAGGAGAAGCGGCCCGGCCCGTAACCGCGCACCTTCGCCTCCTGGGTTTGGGCGAAGAGCTGGCGCACTTTATCCCATACCCCGGTGTAGGTGGCCGGATTCGAGCGCGGGGTGCGCCCAATCGGCGACTGATCCACGTGCACAACCTTATCCAGGTCCGCGGCCCCGGTGACGTCGCGGTGTCGCCCGGGCACGGTATGGGCACCGTTAAGCTGATTGGCCAAGGAGCGGTACAGAATCTGATTGACGAGGGTAGATTTCCCGGAACCGGAAACCCCGGTTACCGCGATAAAGGTGGAAAGAGGGAAGGATACCTCCACGTTTTTAAGGTTATTTTCCCGTGCGCCCCGCACCGTGATTTTCCGCTCCGGATCAACGGGGCGGCGCTGCTGCGGCGTCGTAATACTGCGTTTTCCGGAAAGGTAAGCACCGGTCACGGATTCTTCGCATGCGCTGAGACCCGCAACATCCCCGGCGTAGACAACGTGCCCACCAAATTCTCCGGCACCCGGGCCGATATCGATAACGTAATCGGCGGTGCGGATTGTTTCTTCATCGTGTTCGACGACGATAAGGGTATTCCCCAGATCGCGGAGTTTGACAAGAGTGCCGATGAGTTTTTCATTATCGCGCTGGTGCAGGCCGATGGAGGGTTCGTCTAGAACATAGAGCACACCCACGAGCCCGGAACCAATCTGGGTGGCCAGGCGAATCCGCTGGGCTTCGCCACCCGAAAGTGTGGAGGCTCCGCGCGCGAGGGTGAGATACGACAGCCCCACATCCACGAGGAAACCCATCCGCGCCTGGATTTCACGTAATACCTGCGCGGCGATCTGGGCCTGGCGGGCATCGAGTTCCACCGAGTCAAGAAAAGCTTTGGCATCATCGATGGCCAGGGAACACAGCTCGAAAATATTGAGGTTTCCGATACGTACGGCCAGCACATCCGGTTTGAGACGCGCGCCGTGGCAGGCCGAGCAGGCAATCTCCCGCATATAGCCTTCGTAGCGTTCCTTCGACCAGCTGGATTCAGTTTCCCCGTGCTTACGTTTCACGTAGCCGAGGACTCCCTCGAATCCGGTGGCATAGGTTTTTTCCCGCCCCCAGCGGTTGCGGTACTTGACGGTGACCTTGTAATTATTCCCTTCCAGCAGGGCCTTGCGCGCCTTCTTGGGCAGATCCTGCCAGGGAGTATCCACATCGAAACCGAGTTCTTCCCCCAGGGCTTCCATCTGGCGAGTGAAGAAATCCTGGTGGCCGGTCCACGGAGCAATCGCGCCTTCGCGCAGGGTTTTTTCCGGATGTGGCACCACGAGATCCGGATCCACTTCGAGGGTGGATCCCAGCCCGTCGCAAGCCGGGCAGGCCCCGTAGGGAGCGTTAAAGGAAAAGGTGCGCGGTTCGATTTCTTCCAGGGCGAGGGCGTGCCCGTTCGGGCAGGAGCGGTGCTCGGAAAAACGCCGCGTGCGTTCGTCACCTGCGGCCGCGTCCACGAATTCCACCACCATGAGCCCGGAAGAAAGCCCGAGTGCCTGCTCCACCGAATCGGTGAGACGGCTGCTGATACCTTCGCGCACCACGAGGCGATCAACGACGACGTCGATATTGTGGCGCAGCTTCTTATCGAGGCTGGGCGGGTTATCCAAGCGGATATCTTCACTATCCACCCGAGCGCGGGTGTAGCCAGCCTGGGCGAGATCGGTGAAAACATCCGCGTATTCGCCCTTGCGGTCACGCACGACCGGGGCGAGAATCTGGAAACGGGTGCCTTCCGGGTAGGTGAGAAGCGTATCCACGATTTGCTGGGCGCTTTGAGCGGTGATTTTCGCCCCGCATTCCGGGCAGTACTGCACCCCGGCGCGCGCGTAGAGCAAACGTAGATAATCATAAACTTCCGTGACCGTGCCCACCGTGGAGCGCGGATTACGGTTGGTGGATTTCTGATCGATGGAGACCGCCGGGGAAAGGCCCTCAATAAGATCCACATCCGGTTTATCCATCTGACCGAGGAACATACGGGCATAGGAGCTCAACGACTCCACGTAGCGGCGTTGCCCCTCGGCAAAAATGGTGTCAAAAGCCAGGGAGGATTTACCCGAGCCCGAGAGCCCGGTAAACACAACGAGTTGATCGCGGGGAATATCCACCGTGATATTACGGAGGTTATTTTCCCGTGCGCCCTGAACATGGATAACATCACTCACCCGGCCAAGCTTACACGGTTGAACACAGGTTCGATAACCGGATGGTGCAATGTTCACGCTAGGCTGGTTCCCATGGCAACTAACCGAGCACACAATCGCGGGAATGACCGAGAGCATAAGGGAATCCACCGGGGCGCCCGTCTCCTCCGCTACCGGCCCGATCCCCTGGTAGCCGGAATTATCCTGGCGATGATCGCCGGGCTGCTGATCCCGGCACCCAGTACCCTGCGGGCGCATCTGGGAACCGTCTCGGACCTCGCGGTTGCCTGCGTATTCCTGGTCTACGGGATGCGGCTGCGTACCCGGGATGTACTGGCCGGGCTGCGCAATATTAAACTGCAGGGCCTGGTGTTCCTGTGCACCTACCTGATTTTTCCGCTCCTCGGTTTCGCCCTGGGCCACCTGGTTGCGCCGATCTTAGGGCCAGCTTTTGCCCTCGGTTTCCTCTACCTGGCTTTGCTCCCCTCCACTATCCAGTCCTCGGTAACGATGGTCTCCATCGCCCGCGGAAATGTTGCCGCTGCCGTCACCTCCGCTACGGTCTCCAATATCGCGGGAATTTTCCTCACCCCGCTGCTCGTCCTACTTTTCCTGCACGTGGAGGGAGCTTCGGCCGGATCCATTAATTCGGTGCTCCTCAAGCTGCTCCTCCCCTTTATTATTGGGCAGTGCCTCCAGCCCTGGGTCGGCACGTGGTTCCGCGCTCACCCGCGCCTGGTGCGTACCGTGGATAACAGCTCCATTATCCTCATCGTGCTCTCCTCCGTGCTCAATGCCACCGCGGAAGGCGCCTGGGTCGGGGTCACGCTCTGGACGATCCTCGGCCTCCTTGCCCTGTGCTGTGTGCTCCTGGCAGCAATGCTATGCGTGACCTGGTGGCTAGGAGGCTTGGCGCGGATGAGTGTGGAAGACCGCATCGTGGTGCTCATGTGCGGTTCGAAGAAATCATTGGCAACGGGGCTCCCGATGGCCAAGGCACTGTTTTCCCCGGCCACGGTTGCCCCGTTGTCCGTCCCGGTGGTTATTTTCCACCAGTTACAAATTTTTGTGTGCGCGATTCTGGCGCGCCGCCTGGCGCGGCGCCTCGCAGATTAGCGCGTTGTGCTTAGCGGGCGCTGTTGCCAGTTGCGCCGTCGTCGTCGTTCTTCTCTTTACGCGCAAGGGACCGCGAGCGGAGCAGGGACGCCACCACCGTCACCACGATAATGACAACGATAACGAGCAGTGAGCTCAGCGGCGTGAACTCGAAGAAGCCTGCGGCGATATCGTAATGGTGCAGCGCCTCGAAAATGAGTTTGAAACCGATGAAGGCGAGGATAGCTGCCAGGCCGAAGTGCAGGTACACGAGGCGCTCCAGCAGCCCATCCACCAGGAAGAACATCTGCCGCAGGCCCATGAGGGCGAAGGCATTAGCCGCGAAAATAATGAAGGGCTCGGTGGTGAAACCGAAGGAAGCCGGGATGGAATCCAGGGCGAACATAAGATCAATCCCGCCGATGGCAATAATGCATAGCAGCAGCGGGGTGATATAGCGTTTGCCCTCGCGCTTCACGATGTAGTGATCGCCGTGGTAATCCTCGGCCACCGGGAGGGTACGGCGCGCCAGGCGCACGAAGAAATTATCGGCTTCCTCGCCCGTCGGCTCGCTATTCGAGAGGCCTTCTTTGACCTGGGAGAACGCGGTCCACAGCAGGAATGCACCGAAGAGGAAGAAGGACCAGGCCAGGGATTCCACAATGACTTTACCCAGCAGAATAAAGAGGAAACGCAGGCACAGCGCGATAACAATGCCCCAGAACAGCACTTTCTGCTGGAGGGCACGGGGCACCGCGAAGGAACCCATAATAATGATGAAGACGAAGATATTATCGACGGAGAGCGAATATTCCACGCCCCAGACGCTGAAGAATTGCAATCCGAAGGTATCCCCGTGGCGCCACCACAGGTATCCGCCCAGGCAAACGGCCAGGAAAATGTAGAAGAGCAGGAAACCTGCCGATTCTTTCATGCTGGGTTCATGCGGTTTACGCACGTGGGATAGCAGATCAAAGGCAAAAATACCGATAACAACGACGAATAGCAGAATCCACTCGGCCATATGGACCGACATCTGCTCGGGTGTGCTCGTAAGCGGGAGCAAACCCGTGGCATATGAAAGCATGCAATACCCTCCGGATGGAATGACCGGAGGTCTCTTCCCACCCGCCACGCGCCTAGCTGCGGCAGGTCTCCGATCCGGACGACCCGGGTGGGTCTCGTGTTGACGAATCGGTGGTTGACGGGAATACTCCCCTCCACGAGTGCACACTTTACACGATGGAAAGCACCGCCGAGCCGCATTTCATGCGCGGCTCGCGTGCCGAGCGGAGGCGCCTGCGGGTGCTAGTGCGGGGGCTCAGGCGCGTTTCCCGCGCGGGCATTTTACTTTTGTGCCTGCTGGGAATGCCACAACTCGCTTTTTAGGTCTTTGATTTCATCGCGGTAACGCGCCGCGAGCTCAAATTGGAGCTGTTCTGCGGCCGCGTGCATCTGCGCGGTGAGCTCGGTGATGAGCTCACGCAGCTCTTTCCCGCCCTGCGCGCGGGCAATTTCCGCTTCCGAGGCCCGCGCCTGGGCATGCGCGGGCTCTTGGCGATACCCGCCGGCGAGCAGCTGCTCGGTATCCACATCTTCCCGGGCGAGCATATCGGTCACGTCCGCAATCCGTTTGCGCAGCGGTTGCGGATCGATCCCGTGCTCGCGGTTGTAGGCAAGCTGCTTCTCCCGGCGCCGATTCGTTTCATCAATAGCCTGCTGCATATTGGGGGTAATGCTATCTCCGTACATATGCACTTCCCCGGAGACGTTACGGGCCGCGCGCCCGATGGTCTGGATAAGTGAGGTGGTCGAACGCAAAAAGCCCTGCTTATCAGCATCGAGGATGGCCACGAGGGAAACTTCGGGAAGATCCAGTCCCTCACGCAGCAGGTTAATACCCACGAGCACATCGAATTTGCCGAGGCGCAATTCCCGCAGCAGCTCCACGCGGCGCAGGGTATCCACATCCGAATGCAGATACTCCACCCGCACCCCGCGATCCGCCAGGTACGCGGTGAGATCCTCAGCCATTTTCTTCGTGAGAGTAGTGACGAGCACTCGCTCATCACGTTCGGCCCGCACCCGCACTTCCTCGAGGAGGTCATCGATCTGACCTTCGGTGGGCTTGACTTTAATAAGCGGATCCACCAAACCGGTGGGTCGAATAATTTGTTCGACGACGCCGTCCGCTTGCTCAAGTTCATATTTGCCAGGTGTCGCGGATAGGTACACGGTCTGGCCGATGCGATCAAGGAATTCCTCCCATTTGAGAGGGCGGTTATCCATGGCGGAAGGCAGTCGGAAGCCGTACTCCACGAGGGTGCGTTTACGCGACATATCTCCCTCGTACATGGCCCCAATTTGGGGCACCGTCACATGGGATTCATCAAGGATAAGGAGGAAATCATCGGGGAAGTAATCGAGGAGCGTATTGGGGGCGGTACCCGGCCCGCGCCCGTCAATATGCCGCGAATAGTTCTCAATACCGGAGGTTGTTCCAATATTGCGCATCATCTCAATGTCATAACTGGTGCGCATTTCCAGGCGCTGCGCCTCAAGGAGCTTGTTATGCGCACGCAAGTATTCGAGGCGTTCGGCTAGTTCTTCCTCAATGGAACGGATAGCGCGTTCCATCCGCTCGGGCCCGGCCACGTAATGGGAGGCCGGGAACACATGCGCGGTATCAGTGCGTTGAATAACATTCCCGGTGAGCGGGTGGAGCAGCGAGATCCCGTCAATCTCATCACCGAAGAATTCAATGCGGATAGCCAATTCTTCATACACCGGGATGATTTCCACGGTATCGCCCCGCACCCGGAAAGTGCCGCGCGTAAAGGCAATATCGTTGCGGGTGTATTGCATGGAGACGAAGGTGCGCAGCAGCTCGTCGCGATCCAGGTGCTGACCCACGTGGAGTTGCACCATACGATCAACATATTCCTGCGGGGTACCCAGGCCGTAAATACAGGAAACGGAGGCCACTACCACGGTATCCCGCCGGGTGAGGAGTGAATTGGTGGCTGAGTGGCGCAGGCGCTCTACCTCATCGTTAATGGAAGAATCTTTTTCGATAAAGGTATCGGTTTGAGGAACGTAAGCTTCCGGCTGGTAGTAATCGTAATAGGAGACGAAGTATTCCACCGCGTTATTCGGCATAAGCTCACGGAATTCCGCTGCCATTTGCGCGGCCAAGGTTTTATTCGGCTCCATAATAAGCGTGGGGCGCTGTACCTGTTCAATGAGCCAGGCGGTGGTGGCCGATTTTCCGGTGCCGGTGGCTCCCAGCAGCACCCCGTCTTTTTCACCGTCGTTAATACGGCGGGTGAGTTCGGCAATCGCGGCGGGCTGATCTCCCGAAGGGCGGTACTCGGAAATAACCTCGAAAGGCTTATCGCTGCGCACAATCTCAGAATCAAGAGCCATAGTGGCGAGCTTACTAGCCTCGCCCGGCTCGCGGTACGAAATACGCCAGCGGCCGGACAGGTACCCGAGGTTATGGTCGAGTTGCTGTCCGGCCGCTGGGCGCCGTCGTTATCCCACGTATTGAGCGTGGCGAGAACCGGCGTTGAGCTACACACTAGCCGAGGTGCTCCACGGTGGCGTGCAGGGTGAGCGTGGCGCTCTCCCCCGGGGCAAGCTGCGGGGCGCCTTCGCGCACTCGAGTTGCTTCCACGCACACAAAATGCTTCCAGGCATCATCGGGCATATCCGCATTCGCGGCCGAGCCCTTCGTACCCGGGTTCCACACCACCGATTTATCGGATTCTTCCGAGCGCAGGGTGATCTTGCGGTGTCCGCCCGCGTCCACGAGCACGATATCGCCCGCGAAGGGGTAGAAACGATCAACGGTCTGGCCTGCGAGTTCCTCAAAGGGGCCGGCCGGGAGCTGCGCGTTATCGGCAAGGCGATCAATACCGCCCTCCTCGATGCCTTCAATACGAAGGGCCTGCGCATCCACCGCCCAGTAGGCGTGGAGGGCCAGCTCCGGGGTGATCGTTTCGGTGCCGGTATTGGTGGCGCTCAGCCGCACCCAAAAATCACTGCCCAGGTGCACGGTGTAGCTGAGCTGAAGAGAATCAGCCAGCTCACCGCCCAGGGCACTGCCCGCGAGGGTGAAGTTCGCCTCCACCGCGGTGGCATCGCCGCGCACGGATTCGAGGGTCCAGTCCTGGATACGAGCCCAGCCGTGCAGGCCGTTATCCGAAGGCCCGAACCACGGGGCTACCACCGGGATACCGCCCCGGATAGGAGTGCCCTGCGTGAGGCCGGATAGCTCGCTCATGTAGAGGACGTCCTCGAAGCCAGCCGGTTTCCAGGAAGCAACGTGGGCGCCGTAGGGGAAAACGGTACCGGATACGGTATCCGTGTTAATCTCCAGCGCGCTCAGGTCCCCACGGGTGACGAGGCTGACGCCGGCGATAGCTTGCTCGGCAAAGGGAATGCTCTGCGTCATGTGTACTCCTTGATTTTCTTGTAATTGTGCGATGCGGGCGACCATACCGGCCGCCCGCACCCGCCTACTCATGCTCTAGCCGAAGAACGGCGAGAGGCACATTACGTACGCCAGCGAAACCAGCGAACCGGAGGCGAGCAGGCCGCCCCATGTCTTCAGAGTGTCCTTGATGGACAGGTCGAAGTATTCCTTGAAGAGCCAGAAGGAGGCGTCATTAATGTGGGTCATGAAGTTGGAGCCCGCGGCGGTGGCGAGTACGAGCAGCGTGGGATCCACGCCCGCCTGCATGACGCCGGTGGCCGGGTCGATAACAGCCGCACCGATAATGGACGCGGCGGTCATGGCGGACACCACGCCCTGGCCGGTGGCCAGACGGATAAGAACCGTAATGAACCAAGCCATGATGTACGGCGATACCGCGCCCGCGCTCATGAACCCACCGATGTAATCGCCGATGCCGGAGTCAATAACAACCTGTTTGAAGGCGCCACCGGCACCGATAATCATGACAACGCCGGCGATAATCGACACGGCCTTATTGAACTTGTCCATAACCCATTCGCCCTTGTGCCCACGCTGAATACCGAAGAGCAACATGGCGAGCACCAGCGCCACGGACATGGCAACCGGGGAGGAACCAAAGAAGTTGAGCCACTGGCCCAGCAGGGATTCTTTATCCACCCAAATATTGGCGATGGTCACGGAGATCATGATGATGGCCGGGCTGAGCGGCACGATGAGGGAAACGAAGAAGGACGGCGGATTGACCGCGGCTTCCTTATCATCCGCATCGCCGGACATGAACTTCGGCACCGGGCGTTCGAGGTTGCCGAGCACCTTGGGAAGCAGCACGCCGCCCACGATCACCCAGAGGATTGCCATGGGAATACCGAGGAGGTAAACCATGCCGGCGTCCGCGTGGTACTGATCAATGAGCGCCACCGGGCCGGGCTGCGGCGGGAAGATAGAGTGAGCAACCGTGGTGGCGCATACGGCGGGAATAGCCAGGCGCAGCCACGGAACCTTCGCTTCTTGAGCAATGGAAATAACGAGCGGAGCGATCATCAAGAAGGCGACTTCGTAGAACATCGCCAGGCCGAAAATAAGACCGATAATGATGACCGCGATACGCACGAAGCGCAGTCCAAAGCGGCGGATGAGCCCCGATGCCAGCACGTGAGACGCACCGGAGTCCACCATGAGGCGGCCGATAACTGCACCGAAAACAACGATAATGGCGAGCGAACCCAGCGTAGAACCAAAACCGGTGGTGACGGTCTTGAGGGTTTCCATCGGGCCCATGCCATTGCACAGTGCCACCACAACGGCGGCGAGCAAGAGTGCAAGCATCGAATTCACCTTGAAAACGATGTTGAGCACCAGCATCAACGCAATGCCCACGAGCAGCCAAACAATTGGCATAGCTTTTTAACCTCTCAATTTTTAGGCCCCATCGCCGCGCATCGTTGCTTCGTGGCGACGAGACGTACCATATAGCGAAACGGTCATTTCACTATTTGTAAATGGTACTCCCTCTTACGCTGAGAGTAAACACGGAACGGGTCACGTTTTTACTTGCTTTTACCTTGAGTTTTCTACGACGACGCCGGCGCCTGCGGCGCCACCAGCCACCTATCCGCGCACTCGGCAACGAGCTTTTCCAGATCCTCACGTGTTCCTGCATTATGAATCCAGATATGAGCGAGGGCCCGGCGGGCCTCATCATCAGCCTGGGTGTGCATCCTGGCCCGTGCATCCGCTTCGCTCATTCCCCGGCCCCGCAGGTGCTCCAGGCGCTTTTCTTCCGGTGCGGAGACGATCATCACGCAATCGACCTCGCGATCACCGCGGGTTTCTACCAGGAGGGGTACATCGTAAACGGCCAGCTGGCCCGGGTGTGCGCTAGCGAGGATCTCCCGAGCCCGCGCGATGATAGCGGGATGGGTGAGGACTTCGAGCCGGTGACGGGCCGCCGGGTTGGAGAAGATATGCGCGGCGAGGGCGGCGCGGTTGAGGGCACCGTCGTCGTTTAAAATACCCGAACCGAAATCGGTGGCGAGTTGCGCGAGGACTGAACTACCCGGGGCGGTGACCTCCCGGGCAAGTGCGTCCGCATCGGCAATAAGCGCGCCGCGCTCACGCAGCACGCGAGTGACCGTGGATTTGCCGGCGCCGATTCCACCGGAGACGGCCACCCGCAGGGCACGCCCGCTGGGATAGGAGAAGGTGCGTAGCTGCTGTGCGCTGGCTGCGCCAACTCTTAATTCTTTCACCATCCCAGCTTAACAATGCGTCCCGCGGAAAGAAAACGCCGCCGGCGCTCCCCCCGAAGAGGCACGCCGGCGGCGTTACTAGGTGCTACCAGCGGTAGCGTATGCCTTAGTTGTTGGTCAGCTTCTCGCGCAGGGCCGCGAGAGCTTCATCCGCATCCGAGTCGAGCGAGCCGCTCGGTTCGGAAGTGGAGCTGTAGCTGGCCGGGATATCCGCGGCCGGTTCTGCGGCGGCAGCAGCCTGGGCGCCGGCAGCAGCATCGGCTTCGAGCGCGGCAGCAACCTGGGCCTTGTGCGCTTCCCAACGGGCCTGGGCCTGGGCGTATTCGTTCTCCCATGCCTCGCGCTGAGCTTCGTAACCTTCGAGCCATTCGTTCGATTCGGGATCGAAGCCTTCGGGGTACTTGTAATTGCCGTTTTCGTCGTAATCAGCGGCCATGCCGTAGAGCGAAGGATCGAAGTCCTGGGAGTTCGGATCCACGCCTTCGTTGGCCTGCTTGAGGGAAAGCGAAATACGACGGCGATCCAGATCGATATCGATGACCTTGACGAAGACGTCGTCGCCCACCTTGACAACCTCTTCCGGGGTGTCGATGTGGCGCGAAGCCAGTTCGGAGATGTGGACGAGGCCTTCGATGCCGTCCTCCACGCGCACGAAAGCGCCGAAGGGAACGAGCTTGGTCACGCGACCCGGAACGATCTGGCCGATCGCGTGGGTGCGAGCGAAGGACTGCCAGGGATCTTCCTGGGTGGCCTTGAGGGAAAGCGAGACACGCTCGCGGTCCATATCAACATCGAGAACTTCCACGGTGACGGGCTGGCCGACTTCGACAACCTCGGACGGGTGGTCAATGTGCTTCCAGGAAAGTTCGGAAACGTGGACGAGGCCGTCCACACCGCCGAGGTCCACAAAGGCACCGAAGTTGACGATGGAGGACACGAAGCCTTCGCGCACCTGGCCCTTCTGGAGCTGGTGCAGGAATTCGCCACGAGCCTGGGACTGGGATGCTTCCAGCCACGCGCGGCGGGAAAGAACCACGTTATTGCGGTTCTTATCGAGTTCGATGATCTTCGCCTCAAGCTCGCGGCCGATGTAGGGCTGCAGATCGCGCACGCGGCGCATTTCAACGAGCGAAGCGGGAAGGAAGCCGCGCAGCCCGATATCAACAATCAGACCGCCCTTGACAACTTCAATGACAGTGCCGGTAACGACGCCATCAGCTTCCTTGACCTTCTCGATTTCAGCCCAGGCGCGTTCGTACTGTGCGCGCTTCTTCGAGAGGAGGAGGCGGCCTTCCTTGTCTTCCTTCTGGAGGACAAGGGCTTCTACCTGGTCGCCAATTTCGACGACATCATCAGGGTTGACATCGTGCTTGATCGAAAGTTCCTTGGAGGGAATAACACCCTCGGTTTTGTAGCCAATGTCGAGCAACACTTCGTCATGGTCGACCTTGACAACGGTTCCTTCGACGAGGTCACCATCGTTAAAGTACTTGATCGTCTTATCGACGGCGGCAATAAGTTCTTCCTCGGAGCCGATATCGTTGACGGCAATCTCGGGGAGAGTCGAAGACTCGGGGGTGGTATTAGTCATTAACTGATAACTTCCGGACACTATTGTGAATATTTGCTTGGGACCGATGGATATCGGCCAGTGTGGCGGGTGCTCACACCAGTTCTCCATACTACGCGGAAAAGCCTAGCTCATGCAAGGCATCCGGGTCCTGAAGCTACGGAGTGTGAGCGCCCCGATCTAGTGCGCGGCTAGGTGCGCACTTAATGCGCGGCTAGTGCGCGGCCTCGCGCCAATTTGGGCCGTATCCCACACCCACCGAGAGAGGCACCCGCAGCTGTGCTGCCCCGGCCATTTTTCGGCGCACGATTTCCTCCGCTGCCTCGTGCTCACCGGGCGCCACTTCCAGCACAAGTTCGTCATGGACTTGGAGGAGGACTCGGCTGCGCAGCCCCGCCTCGCGCAGCGCTTCCACCACGGCCACCATCGCGATCTTGATGATATCCGCCGCGCTGCCCTGGATGGGAGCGTTAAGAGCCATGCGTTCGGAGGCCTCGCGCAGCTGCCTGTTCGTGGAGCGTAGCTCGGGAAGATAGCGCCGCCGCCCCAGCAGCGTTTGGGTATAGCCGTCTTGGCGGGCTTTCGCCACGAGGGAATCGAGGTAATCACGTACGTTCCCAAAGCGCGCGAAGTAGGCGTCCATGAGTTCTTGAGCATCATGGGCTGAAATATGGAGCTGACGGGAAAGCCCGTAAGCAGAAAGCCCGTAGGCCAGCCCGTAGCTCATCGCTTTAATACGGGAACGTTGTTCGCTACTCACCTCGCTTTCGGGAATCCCGAAGACGAGGGATGCTACCGAGGAATGCAGGTCTTCGCCCTCGTTAAAGGCGGTGATCAGCGCTTCATCGCCGGAAAGCGAGGCCATGATCCGCATTTCGATCTGCGAGTAATCCGCGGTCATCAGCGCCGCATAGCCTTCGGAAGGAATAAAAGCAGAGCGGATCTGGAGACCTTCGGCCGTGCGCGCGTGAATATTTTGAAGATTCGGGTCGGTAGAAGAAAGCCGCCCGGTGGCAGCTACCGCCTGCTGGTAGGTAGTGTGGATTTTTCCGTCCGCCCGGGTGTTACGCTGCAAGCCCTCGACGGATTGCCGCAATTTAATGGCGTCGCGGTGTTCGAGGAGCGCCCCGAGGAATTGTGTTCCGGCCACGGCTTTATCGTCCTCGCGCGCGGCGATGCGCACCGCAAGATCGGCCAGCGCTTCCGCATTCGTGGTGTACCCAGATTTGGTTTTCCGGGTGGTGGGCAAGCCGAGTTCCTCGAAAAGCACCCCCTGTAATTGCTTGGGGCTGGAAAGATTGACTTCGTGGCCGATGGCATCATAAGCGAGCCGGGCCGCGGCTTCCACGCGCCCATCGAAATCTTTTCGCAGTTTTTCTAGGTAGGGAGAATCCACGGCAATACCGGTGTCCTCCATCTGCGCGAGCGTGCGAGCCACGTCCATTTCCAGGTCGAGCAGAGCGCCATCCTCGCCGCGCATGTTCAATTCCCCGAGCAACTTATCGGAGAGCGGGCCGAGGAGTGCGGCGCGCTCGGCCAAAGGATCGGCCTGTCCGTCCAGCCCGGGCAGCACTCCCCCGTCCCCCAAATCAACGCCGAGGTGCCGCAGCGCAAGATCGCCGAGGTCATAACTGCGCTGATCGGGATAGAGAAGGTAGGCGCACAGCACGGTATCACGTACGACGCCGCGCAATTCGACGCCCTGCCCCCGCACCCGATGCCAGGCTTCTTTGGCGCCGTGCACCACCTTCGGGGCATCAGATTCCAGCCAGGCACGCACCTGGGCGGTATCGTCGTCGTTCATAGTGTGAGTATCGAGCAGGAGTGCGGCCGTTGCCGTTCCAATCGCCAGTGCCTCCACGCTCCCCGCACCCGGACTAGCCGGGCCCGCCAGTTCAAGACCGTACACCGGCGCATCGGAGTGCCGGGCGAGCCATTCGCGTACCCCGGATGTGGTGATCTCCAGGCCGGTGAGGGTAAAACCGGCACTCGTATCGGTTTCGGTGGTGCCGTCACGTGCCGGTAATTCTGCCAGGACGCGCCCGCGTAGAGTGTCAAAATCAAGAGTGTCAAAAAGCTCGTGTAACGCTTCTCGTTCCACTCCGCGCGGGCGGAATTCCTCAAGGTTCTCTCCGATAGGAAGGTCACGCACGAGGGTATTGAGGGAGCGATTCTGGCGAACCTGATCCAGGTGCTCGCGCAAAGAGGTACCAACTTTTCCGCCGATATCATCCGCGCGGCTGAGAATAGTATCGAGGTCACCGTAGGTGGCCAGCCATTTTGCCGCGGTTTTCGGGCCGACCCCGGGGACTCCGGGAATATTATCGGCGCCCTCTCCCACGAGTGCAGCCAGGTCAGCATAACGTTCGGGGCGCACCCCGGTTTTCTTTTCGATACCGGCCGGGTCGAGAGCCTGCATGGCCGAACGCGGCATGGGATAGAGCACGGTGGTGTGCTCGTCAACGAGCTGGTAAGAGTCTTTGTCACCGGAGGCGATATAGACATCCGCTCCCTCTTCTACGGCGCGACGCGAGAGGGTGGCGATAATATCGTCGGCTTCGTAGTCCTCATAGGTAAGCCAGGTAATGCCGCAGACATCAAGAACGTTTTTAATAACATCGATTTGTCCGGCGAATTCTACCGGTGTGGGGGCCCGGCCTCCCTTATAGTCCGGATAGACGCGGGTGCGGAATGTTCCTCCCGGCAGGTCAAAGGCCACGGCGATGTAATCGGGGTGGTAATCACCAATGATTTTAAGCAGGGTGGAGAGGAAACCGTAAACCGCATTGGTGTACTGCCCGCGATCGGTGAGGAAATTCTCTGCCCGCAGGGCATAGAAGGCGCGGAACGCCATGGAATGGCCGTCAACAAGAAGGAATTTTTTTTCACTCACCCCTCTAGCCTACGCGAGATAGCAAGCAGGCGCCCACCGGAGATCCGGTGAGCGCCTGGCTGCACGAGTATGGAATGATCAGCGCGAGCTCAGCCGCGCCATGCGTGCACCTGGTGGCTAATTACGCCCGCCTACCTGTTCAATCACAGCATCGGCCACTTCGCGCATAGTGAGGCGCCGATCCATCGAGGTCTTTTGAATCCAGCGGAAAGCTTCCGGTTCGGTCAGGCCCATCTGCGATTCCAGCAAGCCCTTAGCCCGATCCACCCGCTTGCGGGTTTCAAATTGCTCGGCCATGGTGGACACTTCGTTTTCGAGCGCTTCGATTTCCTGATTACGCGAGACCGCGATTTCTACCGCGGGAATGAGATCAGCGGGCGTGAACGGCTTGACCACATAGGCCATCGCTCCGGCGTCCCGTGCGCGCTCCACCAGGTCACGCTGCGAGTAGGCGGTGAGCATGACGATGGCCACGCGGTGTTCTTCCAGAATGCGATCCGCTGCGGTAATGCCGTCCATCCCCGGCATCTTCACATCCATGACAATAAGATCCGGTTCGAGTTCACCGGCTAGTTCAATAGCGGATTCGCCATCGCCAGCTTCCCCGACAACCTCATACCCGGCATCTTCCAGTGTTTCAACGATATCGAGGCGAATGAGAGTTTCATCTTCAACGACAAGAACCCGAATAGCTTCTTTGTTCTCCGCGGATTGCGCCGCTGCGTCCTTGGCCATCATGACCCCTTCGACCGGCATGCCGGATAGATTGAACCAATGTACTGCGTGCGATGTTGCACCTGCATCCACACTGAAGTGTTCTCTGACCTTTGAGAGAATGATGACCGGCAACGGGATTCACGCGCCCCTTACCATGCTGTCAGACTGCGCGGTGCAGAGCAAACACCGGGACAGAGATTCCCAGCGAACTTCAAGGTTATCGCCGCGGTGCTCCCGGAGGGACTCGAACCCTCACGCCTTGCGGCGCTGCATTTTGAGTGCAGTGTGTCTACCAATTCCACCACAGGAGCTTACGCGTGTGCTGACATTACCAGCGGGATCACCAGGATCACCGCGGGTGATTGTGCAAACGCAGAGAATATTTCACCATACCCGCCACCAAATTTCAAATGAGGTGACGCAGAAAGTTGGAATGGGAGCGGGTGCCCGCCCGACCTATGCCGGCAGGCACCCGCTCGCCTTTCCTGTGCTAGCCGCGCATCCGGCACGCCTAGCGCAGTTCGCGAGTTTTAGGCAACGCCCGTTTCTTCACCGATCTTGTGAACACGCAGGGTGTTGGTGGAGCCGGCTACGCCCGAAGGCATCCCGGCCACGATCACCACGCGGTCACCGACCTGGGCGCGGCCCAGTTCGAGAAGGCGGTCTTCTACCTGCTGCACCATCTCATCCGTGGTGGCAGCGGAGTGATCCACCGTGTAGGTTTCGCTACCCCACAGCACGGCGAGCTGATTGCGCACCTTCTCCGAGGGAGTGAAGTTGATAATGGGCAGGCGGGAACGGTTGCGGGCCACGCGGCGGGCGGTATGCCCGGTTTCCGTAAAGACCACAACGGCCTTGACGCCCAGCGCTTCACCGATGTCCAGCGCGGAGCGGGTGAGAACGCCGTTGCGGGTGCGATGCAGGGAAGAGAGCTGCGGGATCTGCTCCAGGCCGTGTTCCTCCGTGTAGGAAACGATAGAGGCCATGGTCCGCACACATTCGATCGGGTAGAGACCCACCGAGGTTTCCCCGGAAAGCATAACGGCATCCGCACCATCCAAAATGGCGTTGGCGCAGTCAGAGGCCTCAGCGCGGGTAGGCCGCGGGTTCTGGATCATGGATTCGAGAACCTGGGTGGCGAGAATGACCGGCTTGGCGCGCTTGCGGGCCAGCGAAATGGCTTCCTTCTGCACCAGCGGAACCTGCTCAAGGGGCAGTTCCACGCCGAGGTCACCGCGGGCGACCATAATGCCGTCGAAGGCCTGGACAATATCATCCAGGTTGGCAACCGCCTGCGGCTTTTCGATCTTGGCGATAACGGGGAGGCGAATACCCTCTTCGTCCATGATGCGGTGGACATCGTCAATATCCTTGGCATCACGCACGAAGGAAAGTGCGATGAGATCCGCGCCGTAGTTGAGGCCCCAACGCAGGTCCTCTTCGTCCTTTTCGGACATGGCGGGAACGGACACCGCCACGCCGGGAAGATTAATACCCTTGTTATTGGAAACAGGGCCGGGGACCTCCACGCGGGTGACCACGTCAGTGCCGTCCACAACTTCCACAACGCGCACGGAAACCTTGCCGTCGTCAATCAAGAGCACATCACCGGGGTTGCAATCGCCCGCCAAGCCCTTGAAGGTGGTGGAGCAAATATCCTTCGTGCCGGGGATATCGCGGGTGGTAATGGTGAAGGTATCGCCCACGTTCAGCTGGACCGGGCCTTCGGCAAAACGGCCGAGGCGGATCTTCGGGCCTTGCAAGTCAACGAGTACCGCAACCGGGGTACCCAGTTCCTTCGCGGCGGCGCGCACATTATCAATGCGCTTTTCGTGTTCTTCATGCGAACCGTGGGAGGCGTTAATACGCGCCACGTTCATGCCGGCTTTAACAAGTTCAAGGATTTGATCGTAGGTATCCGTAGCCGGACCCAACGTACACACAATTCTAGCTCTACGCATGTTTCCTATCTTACCCGAGCGCCCTGTTTCCCCATCGGGACTCAAGGCACTCGTCCTGGTAAATATGCACCGTTATAAGCCCCGCTAGCGGAGCTCATCTTTACGCTAGCGCACGGCTCGCGCAGCGGCGTCACCCGTTCACTGAGCGGTTACCCACGCCCTCGTCGGATTCGCTTGCCGCGGCGGCAGCATCACTATCGCGTGCGGCCCCGGGAGTCTCCATTTTTTCGGGCACGACGGCGGCCGCGCCGGCAGCGGCGGCGTCGTTCTGCGACATGTCAGTTCCCTCAGTTTCCGGCTCGGGGCGGGCCCGCAACCACACGTGATCGCGAGAAGAATCACGCAGGTAGGCGCGTCGCAGGATAAAGAGGGCGATGATCCCGCCGAGCAAAACGAGAAGCGATGTCCAAACGTTGAGACGCAGACCAGCAACGAGGTGCGCCGGATCGATACGCAGGTTTTCAATCCACACTCTGCCGAGAGTGTAAGCGATAACATATGCGGCAAAAAGCTGCCCGGCCACAAGGTGGAAGCGTTTTTCCAGGAGAAGGAGTACGACGGCGCCACCTAGGCACCACAGGGATTCATAGAGGAAGGTGGGGTGGAAGAGCTGGTCGGGTGGGAAACCGGCCGGGCGGTGTGCGGCATCGACTTCCAAACCCCACGGTAGTGCGGTGGGGCCGCCAAAAAGTTCTTGGTTGAAGTAGTTACCCAGGCGGCCGATGGCCTGGGCGATGAGAAGCCCCGGGGCAAGAGCATCCGCGAAAGGCAGGAGCCGGACGCCGTTGCGGCGGCACCCGATCCAGGCACCTACGCCGCCCAGCGCAACTGCACCCCAGATGCCCAGGCCGCCGCCACGCAGGTCAAAGACTCGCCACGGATCACGGCCCGGGCCGAAATACAGCTGGTAATCAGTGATCACGTGGTAGAGCCGCCCGCCGATAATCCCGAAAATAACCGCCCATAGCGCGATGGAAAGCGTGACGTCGCGGGTCGCGCCCTTCGCAACGTAGCGCCGCTCCGTCAGGGCATACGCGACGATAATCCCAATGACGATAGCAATCGCGTAGAACTTGATAGAGAGGGAAAATGCGGAGGTCTCGAAAAGCACCCATTCGGAGTGCTCGGGAGCCGGAATAGCTGTTGGTATCATCGTGTCCCTTCTTGTGCGTGGGCATGGGGCGGATGCCCGAGCCCGGGTGCCTGGGCGGTATATTCGGTCGCGTCAACGGCATGGTCGCTCACGTGCGCGATGCGTTCGGCCATGAGCAGCGCGGCCGGATGCCGCCCCGCGGTTGCCATGCGAGCCACAAGCCCGACCGGATCATCGGTTTCGAGGAGGGCCCGCCCTACGATAACGCACCCCGCACCGTGCCGCGCCGCGGTGAAAACATCTCGGGGACTACGCACCCCGCGCCGCACCACCCGCACGCAGGTGTAGGGCAACTGCTCGAAAAGCTGCGGATAATCTGTGACGGAACGCGAATCTGCGACGACGACGCGCGCCGCGCAGCCAATCGCACGAGTTATGTCACTTTCGGATTCCACTTCCAGGCAGGGTTCCATGCCGAGGGATCGCGCGCGTTCCACCAGTGCCTCGAGTTCCACATCGGAGAGGATGCGCGGGGTAAGCGACACAGCATCCGCGCCCGCCGCGCGCGCCCGCAAAAGCTGCACGGCGGAGACAGTGACATCGCGGTAGAGAAGCGGGCCCACTCCGATGGCGCGGGCGCGGCGCAGCGCCGGCAGGCCAAGCCCTCCGGGGATAACCGGTGCGGTCACGGAGATAGCAGCCGCTCCCCCGCCGCTCAACGCTTCCGTAAAGGCTTCGATATATTCCGGGGCGGGGGCAGGGTTTCCGTCCAGGCTGCGGATTTCCCCGATAACACCGATGGGACGCTGCGGACTGGGCGTGAGCGCACGGTAGAACTCGCGCGGTGCAGGAGCTGCCTGGACGGCGCGCCGCAGCGCATCACGCTCCTGGTCCGGGACCTGCCGAGCTGCGGCCCGCACCCGCTGTGCTACCTCATCAATAAACCATGCCACTGTGCCTCCCGCTCTCGGTGAGCTTCGCTCCGCGTGCCGGTTATGACATAGAGTACCCGCACGGGATGACAAAAATGACGCAGGAATAGGCGGGAGCAATGAAAGAAGGTGCGGACGGCCTGGATCTCCTTGCAGCCCTGGTGATTCGCGGGAACGGTAGGCGGATCTACGCCATTGACGGACGCAGCGGGGCGGGGAAAACCCAGCTATCGCGGGCCCTCGCGGCGCGACTACGGGAGAGCGGGCTGGCGGTCGAGATTCTTGAGGTGGAACGTTTCGTACCCGGATGGGACGGCTTGGCCCGTGGCGTGGAGCGGGTAGCCCGGGAGATTCTGGGGCCTTTTCTGAGTGGGGAAAGCGTGCGGGTGACACCGTGGAATTGGTATATGAGCTGCTACGATGCTCCGGTAACGGTGCCGGCTGATCAGTTCACCGAGGTGCTGCTGCTGGAAGGTTGCGGGGCGGCTTCCGCGGCCTGTGCCCCGCTATGCACGGCAACAATCTGGATGGAATGTGAGGATTCTCTCCGGCTGGCTCGGGTACGGGAGCGCGAAGGTGATCCGAGTGGCTGGTGGGATATGTGGGCCACCCAGGAGCGTGCGTTGCTCACAACAAGAGATGCCCCGGCCCTGGCACACGCGGTGGTGCGCTGGGATGCGGGGCAGCTACACGTGCAGATACGCGGCTCTTAGGCAGCCCCGGCACGAATCTGGGTGAGGGCCCGGCCCGTGGCCAAAATATCAACAATGGCAACGAGGTCGGTATCTCCGCGGGCTTGGCTGGCTGGAATAAGAATCATGACACGCGAACCTACCCGCTGATCAACTAAACCTTTGCGCATTCCATCCATGAGATCGCCCATAGCCGCGCGCACCGGCCCCGATGTCCAGCTGGAATCAACCGTTTGCCCATTCGGATCCACGAGGAAGTAGTTGAGCACAAGTTCGTCCGAGGCGGCTACCTGCTCACCGCGCCCGAGCACGAGCGGCACCACCGCGAATTCCGGAATGGGCCCGCCACCCCCGGTCAGCACGGGTGCCACGCCTTCGCCGCTTGCTAGCCCCGGCATTCCGGCCGGCGGCGTGGCCGGTGGAGGCGCTGACTCCCCGCGTGCATTTGTGTAGAGAATATCGACAATGACGATTTCTATCGCACCGGGATCTCCGGCAACTAATTCTTCTCGCTGGATGAGCAGGCGGCTGCCTTCCCGCTGCCCGCTGATGTAGGGGGCAAGTTCCCCCACTCCGGCTTGGCTCACGGTGGCGAGAGTGATCCCGCCGGTGGCAAAGCCTTCAACCGGAGCTTCGGTACGCGAGTCGAAGGAGGTAATGCGAGCGAGGACCGGGCTGCCTTCGGCCAGTTCCACCCCGTCTCCCGGGATGAGGACATCATGGCGCACTCCGTCAACATGGAGATTTCCACTCACGGAGATGGTCACGGGAGCTCCGAAAGCACCTGTAACATCCACGCTTCCGGGGGTGCCGGGCTCGCGGTGGCCGCTACAGCCCGCTAGCGCGGTAGCGGCCACCGCGAGGCCCGCCAAGATAGCTCGGTATCGCACGGGGTAGTTCACGCGGTGATCTCCTCGATAAGCGCCTCGACCTCGGGGTTTTCAGTGGCGAGTGGGTCGTTGAGGACCGCACTGGAATTCCCATTGGCCTCCATGAGGCGCAGGGTGGACCAGTCCACCGCCACATCGCGCCGGGCTTGCCGTGCAGCGGCCAGGAAACGCCCCCGCAGTGCGGCCCGGGTGGTGTGCGGCGGGGTCGTCATCGCTGCGGTGGCGCGTGCGGGCGCGATAACCCGGCGCAGAAGCCCGGATTCTTCCATCCGGTCGCGCAGACCTCCTTCGGTAATATCGTGATATGCCAAATCCAGGCGTGCCACGCGGGTATCGCAGAGTTTCGCCCCGGTGCGTTCCCGGTAGCGGGTGAGGAGGGCGAGTTTGGCAGCCCAGTCGATTTCGGTGGCAATAGCGCTCGGATCACGGCGTTCCACCGCGTCAATGGCGCGCTCCCACAGCTCGAGGAGATAGCGCCGGGTGGGGTCGAGCTCCGCCAGGTATCCTTTCCGATCCAGGTGGTTCAGCGCGGCTTCGTACATCCGCTGCTGTACCGAAATCGGATCGGTCAATCCACCACTGGCCAGTTCCAGATTCGCCCGCCCCGATAGGTCCGCGCCCGTGATCCGGATGGCGTGCATGGGGTCGGCGAGCTCCAGGTCCGGAAGGATAGCTCCTTCTTCCACGAGGGTGAGGAGAGCTTCGGTGGCCGCAACTTTGAGGCCGGTTGTTGCCTGGGAGATATTGGAATCCCCCACGATGACGTGCATGCGCCGATAGAGTTCCGCATCAGCGTGGGGTTCATCGCGGGTGTTGATCATGGGTCGGGACCGCGTGGACGCCGAAGAGATAGCCTCCCACATTTGGTGGGAGCGCTGGGAGAACTCATAGCGAACCTGCCCGTCTTCCCCGCGGTGCAGGCTACCGGCTCCCGCTACGATCTGCCTGGTCACGAAGAAGGGGATGAGCCGAGCAATGCGCTGGCGGTAGTCAGGGCGCCGGTGCACCATGTAGTTTTCGTGGCAGCCGAAAGAATGCCCCTCTGAATCAACATTGTTTTTCAGGAGGTGGATGGCCCCAGGTACGCCGTCGTCCTGTAGTTTTTCATTGGCGCGTTTCGCGAGCCGCGCAAAAATGAGTTCGCCGGCGCGGTCATGCGCGAGGAGATCGTCAATGTTGTCACATTCGGCCGTGGCATATTCCGGGTGTGCACCCACGTCCAGGTAGAGACGTGACCCGTTTTCTAGAAAAGTGTTCGTGGACCGATGCACGGCAACTACCGGCGCGAAGAGTCGCTGTGCGGATTCTTCGGCGTCCAGCGGTGGGCGTGTACCGCGCTGCGCCGCGCAGGTGATCCCGTACTCGGTCTCAATGCCCATAACGCGACGGGGTATCACTGTCCGCCTTTCTGTACGAATCCTTGCACGAAGGAGGACGCATTGCTTTCCAGCACGGCGTCGATATCGTCGAGCAGCGCATCAATACCAAAATCTTGGTTCTGTGCCTGCGGGGCCTCCACTTCGGTGTGTTCTTCCTGACGGCGTTGGGGCTGCAGGAATTCTTGACTGGACATTTCTTCCTTTCCTCTTCTCTGGTAGTGATATGCGCACGGGTGGCCGGGTGCTGCGGGCCGAGTGCGCGGCCGGGGCAGGGTGCCGGGCCGGGCGCGGTGGCGCGACTTCGCCTAGGAACCCGCCGCGGTGAGCGCGGCTATAACGTCGTCTATCGTGTGTGCGGCGGTCAGGGTAGCTCCCAGTGCGGCTTCGTTCGCGGCGTTCGGATTGGGCAAGTTGAGGCGATGAAGCTGGCCGGTGCTATCGCGTAGCAGCACGCTCGACCAGCTGGCCGCAGCCACGTGATCGGAAAAACGGGAGATGAGCTGCCCGCGGAGATACGCACGGGTGGAGCCCGGGGCCTGCCGGGCAGCGTGGGCGATCTCCGCCTCCGAGAACAGCTCCTCCACCCGGCCCGCGGCCCGGAGCTTCGCTACGATGGAGCGCTCGGGGCGCAGGTCGTGCCATTGGACATCGAGGGCACGCAGCTTATCCGAATCCCAGCTTCCCCCACCGCGTTCGCGTAATTCGTTGAGGATCTGGTATTTCGCTACCCATTCCACCTGGGGTGCGGCGGAAAAAATATCACGGGAGAGCAGGTCAAGAATGTTTTGCCAGCGTTCGAGAATCTCGGCGGTATCCGGGTCTACCTCACCGTGTTCGGCCAGCGCATCGCGCACCGCATCGAGGTAGATCTGCTGAATCTCCAGGGCGGTGCGCGGTTCGCCTTCGTGTACTTCGAGTTTGGTGGAGAGGGTGGGATCCTGGGATACCGTCCACGTGAGGGGCACGGGATTATCCATGATGACGGATTCCAGCCCGAGCGGCACCGCATCCTGTTCTAGCATCCACAGCACCAGCGAGGTGGTGCCGACCTTGAGCAGGATAGACACGTCGAATTGGTTGGCATCTCCCCCGATGACGTGCAGGCGCCGGAACCGCTGCGCGGCCGCATGGGGTTCATCGCGGGTATTGATAATGGGCCGGTTGAAAGTAGTTTCCAGCCCGACGTCATTTTCCACGTAGTCAGCGCGTTGCGAGATTTGGAATCCGGGTTGTTCGGAGCGCGGGCCGAGCCCCACGCGCCCGGTGCCGCACAGAATCGGCCGGGTCACGAAAAATGGAATGAGGTAGCGGATGATTTCCGTAAAAGGTAGCGCCCGATCCACCAGGTAGTTTTCGTGGGAACCGTAGGCCGCGCCTTTTCCGTCCACATTGTTTTTGTAGATCGCAAATTCTCGCCCGCGCTCGCGCAACAATTCCATGCCGCGCCGCGCGATGAGTTCACCCGCGCGGTCCCACAGCACCGCTTGCCGTGGAGTTGCGGTTTCCGGCGCCGAATATTCCGGGTGGGCATGATCAACGTAGAGGCGTCCGCCGTTGGTGAGGACCGCGTTGGCGGCGCGCGGGCGGCGCAGCTCTGCGTCATCTTCCGTACTAGGTACGACGACGACGCCAGCGGGCGGGGCGGGATGTTCGGGGTCATCGGTGAGCTGAGAGGGATCCGCCTCCTCCCGGCTCATCCGGAAACCGCGCGCGTCATTGAGGGGGTCTTCCCCGGTGTAGTCCCAGGCCACCGGGCCATGCGCGCCGGCTCCTTCCCCGCCCTGCCCGTAGCTTTCTACAAAATCGGCCGAGAGCACCACGGGATTTGCCCGCGGCGCAGCGGGTTCCATAATCCCAAATTCTGTTTCCAGGCCGATGACTCGACGTGCTGTCACCGTGACTCCTTCCCCGTTGTGTTGCGTGCGGGCTGCGCACTTGCGTCGGCCTGGCATGCCGGATCAACCTGGCGCGGCCGCACCGCCACGATTCGCTCCCCGCGGTTTTTACCGTTGACTTTGGCCCATTCATCCGGGTTGGAGATCTGATCCAGTTCCGAGCTATCACGCGCTTCAGCGTGGACCGCGGCCACGGCGTGTTCCGCGGTAATGCCGCGCACACCGCTCGTCAAATATGTTTTGATAGCTGCCTTTTTCGCGCGATCAACAATGCCTGCCAGCAGCGCCCCAGATACAAAATCGGCAAGGTAAAGAGTTTCTTTCCGCCCCGAGGCGTAGGTGACATCAACAAATCGATTCTCCGGGGATGCCTCGAAAACGCTATCCGCGATGAGGCGAGCCAGATGGGCAGCAGCTCCGGCCCCGCCACCGTAGGCTTCGATATCAGCCGGAGCGTAGGGCAAATCCGGAGTGAGGTACTTGGAGAGAATATCCACGCTTCCCGCGTAATCGGGGCGTTCTACCCGAATTTTCACGTCGAGTCGGCCGGGCCGCAAGATAGCCGGGTCGATCATATCTTCCCGGTTGGAGGCGCCGATAACAATGACGTTAGAAAGTTGTTCCACCCCGTCAATTTCGGCAAGAAGTTGGGGCACCACGGTTGTTTCCACATCGGAAGAAACCCCTGAGCCGCGGGTGCGGAAGAGGGCTTCCATTTCGTCGAAGAAAATAACAACGGGAATACCCGAGGAGGCCCGGTCCCGGGCCCGCGAAAAGATTTCGCGGATCTGGCGTTCGGTTTCCCCCACGTATTTATCGAGAAGCTGCGGGCCCTTGATATTGAGGAAGTACGAGGATGCCTTGGCTACCCCCTGGGCGCGCGCAGCATTCTCCGCGAGGGAGGTGGCCACCGCTTTCGCGATCATTGTTTTCCCCGTTCCCGGAGGCCCGTAGAGCAAAATTCCCTTGGGTGGGCGCAGGCCGTGCTCTCGGTAGAGTTCGGGTTGCTGGAAGGGTAATTCGATACTGTCACGAATTTCCTCAATCTGGGCATCCAGACCGCCAATATCCGCGTAAGAAACATCCGGCACCTCTTCGAGTAAGAGGTGTTCGACATCCGGCCGTTCCACTTTTTCAACCAGGAACCCGGTTTTCAGATCCGCCATGCAGGTATCTCCCACCCGCAGGCTAGAGGCTGAGAGCTTCCCGCCAATGCGCAGCACCTTTGTTTCATCCGCGTGCACTCGCACGAGCACCCGCTGGGGATCCAGGACAAGCTCCACGGCCACAAGTTGCCCGGTATTTTCGTAGCCGCCGATGCCGACCACCACGAGTTCTTCATTCAGGCGTACTTCTTGGCCGGGGCGTAATTGTTCCAAGGCGACATACGGGGACACAGCCACATTCATTTTTCGGCCGCCTACGAGGGCGTCAATGGAATGATCAGAAGAATGCCCGCGAATAAAGGTGGCGAAAGTAGCCGGCGGCCGGGAAAGGGAATCGAGTTTCTCCCCCAATTCCTGGATCCGTTTGCGGGCGGCGACCAGCGAGGTGGAAAGCCGTTCATTTTTCTCACGCAAGGACGCGATTTCGGCAAGAGCCGCGCTCGACTCCGATGTGCTCATGGCTTCCTTTCTGATCGTCCCTTTATTCTAGGACAGGCCAACCTTACCGCCCACCCCGGGATATAGCATCCCCGGCGCTCCCGAAGCTAGGCCACTAGTCCTCTACCTGGCGGGATTCCTCCACCTGCCCTTGTGTTTCCACCTGCCGGAGTTCCTCTGCTCGCCGCTGTTTTTCGGCTTCGCGGACGGCGATTTCCGCCGCGATTTTCTCAGCTATCTTGCGAGAATGTTCCCCCGGAGTAGATACCCCGCTTTCTTCTACGTCGGCTCGGTGTGCCAGGTCACGGCGGACTTTACGCAGTTTCTTTTCTGCAATCGGGCGTTCTTGAAGTGGTGCAGCTTCGCTATTTTCCCAGGGCATAGGTTCGGCGTAGGCACCCTTGGCCGGGCGGGATGCCGGAGTTAGCCGGGTCGGCCCGGCTAGCCGACGCGCCAAAATGAGGAAGCCGGTATGCGCGACCATCCGGTGATCGGGACGCACCGCGAGTCCCTCTAAGTGCCAGGTACGCACCAGAGTTTCACTGGCCTCGGGGCCGGTGAAAAGTCCGGTGGCTTTGAGATCTTCGGCGCAGCGGGAGAGCTGCGTCGTCGTTGCAACGTAGGCGAGGAAAACCCCGCCGGGTACCAGAGCCTGCGCGGCCGCCGGAATGATTTCCCAGGGAGCGAGCATATCGAGGATAACGCGATCAAAACCTGCCGGGTGAGCAGCCAAAATATCAGCGGCCTCCCCGCATTCCACCCGCCAGTTATCCGGGTGCTTCCCCCACCAGGACACCAGATTGGCCTGCGCTATCTCCGCGAATTCCGGGCGGCGTTCCGCGCTCAGAAGAAAACCTTCGGTGCCGACCGCCTGGAGCAGCGAAATGGAGAGCGCGCCGGAGCCCACCCCGGCTTCAAAAACTCGCGCCCCCGGATAGATATCCGCGGCGTGGATGATTTGCGCCGCATCTTTCGGGTACACAATGGTGGCACCGCGGGGCATGGAGAGCACGTAATCGCTCAGGAGCGGGCGCAGGGCAAGGAATTCGCGGCCCTCCTGGGTGGTGATGAGGCTGCCTTCCTCTTGTCCAATAAGTTCGCTGTGGCGGAAGGAACCGCGCGTGGACTGGAAATAGCCATCAACCGTAAGATTGATGGTGTAATGCCGCCCTTTAGGATCGGTGAGTTGCACGCGTTCACCGGGGCGGAAGGGGCCTCGTCGTAGTGTCATTCCTCCAGTGTAGTTTGTCCGTGCGACAGATTTTTCTGTCGCAGCGAGTTGTTAAAGTGGAATCATGACTCGTCACGCCGCACTATCACCATCACGTGCCAAAGATTTCAAGCAGTGCCCGCTACTCTTCCGTTTCCGGAGCGTCGATCACCTTCCCGAAGCGCCTTCCCTCGCCGCGCTACGCGGCACTCTCGTGCATTCTGTTTTGGAGTACCTATACGCCGCACCGCAGCACGAACGCACCGAGGAATATGCCCAGTCCCTCCTGCTGCCGCGCTGGGAAGCTCACCTGGAAAAGTCCCCTCAGGATGCCGATCTTTTCGAATCCGCGGATGCACTCTCGCAATGGCTGGAGCAGGCCCGCGCTCTTATTAGTAACTATTTCCATATGGAGAATCCGCGTTTTTTGGCGCCGCGGGATCGGGAGAAGTTCATCAATGCCCGCCTGCCCTCCGGTTTAGCGCTGCGCGGAATCGTGGATCGAATTGACGCGGCACCCGATGGAGCCTTGCGCGTGGTTGACTACAAAACGGGGAAGTCACCACACCCGCGCTACCAGAACGAAGCGCTGTACCAGATGCGCTTTTATGCCCTGCTTTTAGAGCTGACGGAAGGGCAGCGCCCGGCTCGCACCCAACTTGTCTACCTCAAAGATGGACGCACCCTCACCTATGATCCGCTTCCGGAAGATACCCAGCGTATCGCCATGGATTTAGAGGAAACCTGGCGGGCCATCGCCGCGCGCCTGGATTCGGGGGAATTCGAACCGCGTACCTCCCGGCTGTGCGATTGGTGCTATTTCCAGCAGATCTGCCCGGCCTTCGGCGGCACTCCCCCGCAGCTCAGCAGTGAGGGGGTGGAGCAGATGCGCACCGCACATAGTTAACGCAGTGCCGCATCGCCCGTGCTGCCCTCGGGCACCAGGCCCGCCCTCAGGCACCACACCTGAGCCATCTGCCTCAGGTCTGGTGCCTCGAACACCTGTCCCTTGTTCTGCGGTTAGTGGGTAAGAAGCCGAATCCCCAGGAGTGCATCAACGGCGCGGGCCACCTGTTCCGTATCGGGTGCCCCGGCTGCCGCCCAGTCATCCAGGATGCGCAGTGCCTGCGGAGTATCCAGATCATCGGACATAGCGTCAATAAGTGCCCGGCACGTTGGAGCTAACTCCGCGGGTGTTGTGGCTGGCGCAGCGGAAGTTTCGGGTGCGCTCGCAGCGGCCGCGGGCTTTGCGAGCGCACTGCGGGCTGCCTGCTGCCAGCATTCCAGGCGGGCTTCGGCACGCCGGAGCGCACTCGCCTCGTATTCCCAATCGGAGCGGTAATGATTGGCCAAAAGAACCAGGCGAATAGCACTCGGGTGCGCGCCTGCCGCGGTCAGCTCCGAAACCCGCACCAGGTTACCCAGCGACTTGGACATTTTTTCGCCCTGGTAGGCCACCATACCCACATGGAAGTGGATATCTACCCGGCCGCGATCATCGGTCATCTCTCGCAGATGGCTCTCGCTCATTTCGTGGTGCGGGAACAGCAAATCGCGCCCACCGGCCTGCACGGTGATATGTTCTCCCAGGTAGGTGCGGGCAATCAGCGCGCATTCCACGTGCCAGCCCGGCCGCCAGAATCCGGGTTTCTCCCCCGCGGGTCGGAAATTATTACCGCGCACGCCCTTCCACACCAGCGGGTCAAGGGTGCGGCGTTTGCCCGGCCGGGTGGAATCCCCACCGTGCTCGTCAAAAATCTGCTCGAGATCCAAATACTCAAATACCGGCGCGGCAGCGAAACTCGGGTCACGGGTGAGGTCAACATAGATATCTTCCGAGCCGTCCCCATTGGGCAAACGGTAGGTAAGACCGCGAGCCTCAAAATCGCGCACAACGGCCTCCAGCTCGTCCAAAATCTCGGAGACCGCAATCCATTTCCCGGGCGGGACAACTCGCAGCGCATCCATATCGGAACGGAAAAGCGCTATTTGAGAATCGGCAAGTTCGCGCCAATCCACCCGCGTTTGCTCGGCGCGTTCGAAAAGCGGATCGTCAATATCCGTAATGTTTTGGGCGTAGCGAACCGGAAGGCCAGCCGCCATCCAGTACCGCACCAAGGTATCGGCGCTCACATAGGTAAAAGCGTGCCCCAGGTGAGTGGCATCGTAGGGCGTGATACCGCAGGTATAGAGGGTAGGTTGCCGAGTTTCTACCCGGCAGATTTCCTCATTATCGGAATCGTAAAGGTTGAGGTCCGGGGTGAATCCCAGTGGTGGTACCTCCGGGCGTGTCCAAGTCTCCATCTGGTTATCCGTTAGTCTCCTACGTCGCGAGTCCTCCACGTGAGGAACTCAAGCACAGTTTACCCAGTACGCCGCTAGCTCTCAGAGAACACCGGTGCAAGGCGAGCCATCGCGGCGTCGTCGTTAAAAAACAGAGAGCGTACCGGCGCCCAAGAGCACCACCACGAGTAGCGCCAATCCAAGACGGTAGATCACGAAGGGCAGGTACGAACGCGTGGAGACCAAACGCAAGAACCACACGATCACCGCGTACCCCAGAACGAAAGAAATCACCGTGGCAAGAATCGTGGGCCCGGCCGGAATCGAGGCGTCTCCGGCGTATTTGACCAGCTGGTAGAAACCGGAGAGCAGCACCGCGGGCACCGCCATAAGGAAAGAGACCCGCGCGGCAGCTTCGCGCGTGTAGCCGAGGAGCAGGCCGGTGGTAATCGTTCCACCCGAACGAGACACCCCCGGAATAAGCGCGAGAGCCTGCCCGCAACCGAGAAGCAAGCCGTCGCGGTAGCTCATATCGCGCAGCTCTTTGCGCTGGCTGGCCCAGCGATCCGCCAGCCCGAGGAAAATCGCGAACAGCGCCAGCACAGCCGCGGTGATATAAAGATTGCGCAGCGATGTTTCAATCGTGTCCGCGAAAAGAAGGCCGAGAATGCCAATGGGAAGCGTGCCGATAATGACCACCCAGCCCATGCGTACATCCGCGTCCGTGCGCGCCACCCGCCCGGTCCACGAACACAACCACTTCCGGATAATGCGCACGATATCTTTCCAGAAATAGCAGAGTACCGCTGCTTCGGTACCCAGTTGAATAATCGCGGTGAACGCCGCACCCGGATCTCCCCACCCGAAAAGATCACCGACAATCCGGATGTGCGCCGAGGAAGAAATCGGCAAGAATTCCGTTAGCGCTTGCACAAAGCCAAGAATGGCTGCTTCTAGATAACCCACGGGGCCTAAGCATAGCGGGCGGGACGTGCGCGCGCGGTGAGGTGTCCGGCTGACACAGTGGTTTAGAGTGGAGCTATGGATTATCGTGCAGTTGGTGCCAGCGGGCTTCTTGTATCCGCTCTCGGCTTGGGAACGCTCACGTGGGGTCGCGATACCGATGAGGAGGAGGCCCGCGGGCAATTGCGCGCTTTCCTCGACGCGGGCGGCACCCTCGTAGATACCTCACCGGCTTTCGGTGATGGCGCGGCAGAAGCACTGCTCGGCTCCTTGCTCGGCTCTTTTTTTGGCGACGACGCCGCTCGCTCCCAGCTCACCATCTGCACCCGCGTAGGTTTCCTCGATAATCCGAGCGGTCCGAGCTATAGCGTGTCGCGGGCCGGTATTGAACGTTCCCTCGCCGCCTCGCTCTCCCGGCTCGCTATCGAGACCGTAGATATCGCCGTAGCCGGTGGCCCCGATGGCGTGACCCCGGATGAGGAAACCGCACTAGCCCTGGCCGGGCTGGTAACCCGCGGCAAAGCACGCTACATCGGAGTATCAGGGTATGAACCCTGGCGGGTGGCGGCTATGCAAACTATGCTGCGGGAACGCCATCTGCCTCCGCTGACCGTGGTGGAAGAAGAATACTCGCTGGTGGAGCGCAGTGTAGAAAGATCCACACTTCCCATGTGTGAAGCTATGGGGATCGGGGTGCTCGCCACCTCAGCACTCGGCCGCGGGGTGCTCACCGGGAAATACCGGCATTCTATTCCCGCCACCTCGCGGGCTGCCTCCGATCACCTGGCTGCTTTTGTGGCCCCCTATTTGAGCGAAGGACCGCGCCGGATCGTGGAGGCAGTGGCGAAAGCCGCTGACGGCTTGAACTGGAATCCCGCAGAAGTTGCGCTGGGCTGGATACTATCCACCCCCGTAAGCGCGGCGCTGGTGGGCGCACGTACCGCCAGTCAATTAACAAGCCTGCTGGGGGGAACCCTCGCGAGTGGTGAAGAACTTCCCGATCTGGTGATCGAGGCGCTCAACGATATTTCTTAGGAACGGGATGCGGGGGCGTCGTCGTCTTCTTCGTCATCGAGACCGGGGTAATCCTCATCATCGTCATCGTAATCATCGTCTGAATCGTCATCATCGTCGTCCAGATCGTCGTAATCATCGGTGTCGTAGAGGTAATCCTCGGAATCATCATCCTCGTAAAAATCTTCGCTATCGCTATCGAAGACATCCAGCGGTGTTTCGACATCAAAATTCGTGAAGATGACGTCATCGTAAATGGTGTAAGCATCCGCCAGCTTATCGGCGGCTTCCAGCACCGCCGGAGCTTCCGGGTCATCAGCGGTAGTAGCCGCCTGGTGGAAATCCTCGAAAGCACCGATGAGACGGTCAAGCGCAGCGCGCGGATTCGTAGCCATGGCCCTAGAATACCCCGAAAGGCACGCGATTCGCTAACTTCTTCGGCACCGAGCCTCTCCCCAGGCCGGGCCGGGGAACCCCAGCCATGCGAAAAGCCCCGGAATTTGTGTTTTCCGGGGCTTTCTCACCGTGCGCGGAGGGGGACTTGAACCCCCACCCTCTATACGAGGACTAGCACCTCAAGCTAGCGCGTCTGCCTATTCCGCCACCCGCGCGGTGATTGCCATTCAGCACGCCGTGCTGAGCAACAGAGAAGAATCTACCAGGCCCGCGCCTGCTTTTTCAAATCGCAGGCCCGCGCAGAGGTGTGATTCCACTTACGCCTGATTATGCCTGGCCACGCCGGTACTTGTCGTGCGAGCCGTGCTGGTACTTGTTCGGCCCGGGCCGCTACCGTTAAGCCTATGAGTACTCTCTTACCTGATTTTTCGCATGTGACCCCGGCATCCCAACTTGCCACGGTCCTTGATTTGATGGAGCACCAGCGCGGCGTCGTCGCCTCTCTTCTCGAGGTGACGGATGCGCCAACCGTTGATAATTTCCTGCGCCCCTTTGAGCTCTCCGGAGCGCAGCTCGAGGTGGAAGCTTCGATTTTCTACACCTATTGTTCCTCGATTGGCGGGGCTGATTGGGATCGCGTGGAGGCCGAGCTCAGCCCGAAGATGACCGCGCACGAGGACGCGCTCTATATGGATCCGCGGTTGTACCGGCGTTTTGAACAGCTATGCGAGGCGGACCTGGATCCCGAAACCGCCTATACCGCCCGCGAACACCTCAAGCGCTGCCAGCAGTCCGGTGCCGGGCTCGCTGAGGCAGCGCGGGGCGAACTGGCGGCTATCAATAACCGCATGGCCGAACTCTCTACCGAGATCGGTCAGCGTATCGTACAGGCCGGTCTGGATGACGCAGTGGAATTCACCGAAGCCGAGCTCAGCGGCCTTTCCGCTTCCCAGCGGGAGGGGCTGGCCGGGGAGGCCGCCGCGGCTGATAGCTCGGCCGCCTATCTCGCCACGCTGCGTCTTCCCACGCAGCAGCCGTTGCTGGATAATTTGGACGACGCCGCGGCTCGCGCCCGCCTCCTGGAGGCATCCCTGCGGCGCTGCGACGGCCACGACGCGGCAACCGATACCCGCGAATCCATTTTGGAACTGGTGCGGCTGCGGGCTCGGGCCGCCAAGCTGCTCGGCTACCCGAACCACGCCGCCTACGTGGCCGCGAATTCTTCGGCCGGGACGCTCGAGAACATCGATGCGCTTCTCTCCCCCATGATGGCGCCCATCGCCCGCAACGTTGCTGCCGAAGCTGAGGAGCTGGCCGCTTTCGTCAAGGAACGCTGGGGTAAGGACACCTTCACCGCCAGCGATTGGGTGCGGGCCCAGAATCAGGCGCGCGCCGAAAAGTTCAGCATTGATGACGAGGCCCTTACCCCGTACCTCGAACTCGATAACGTGCTGGAAAAGGGTGTTTTCTACGCGGCGAATAAGCTCTACGGGCTGACCTTCACCCGGACCGAAGAGCGCGGGTACACCGATGACGTGGTCGTGTGGAAGGTTGCTGAAGAAGACGGCACCTTCCTTGGCTACTTCCTGGGTGATTACTATGCGCGGCCCGGTAAGCGCGGGGGCGCGTGGATGCACGCCATCGTGCAAAAATCCGCGGAGGGATCCCCCGCTTCGGTTATCTGCAATAACCTCAATATCACCAAGCCGGCTCCCGGCGAGCCCACCTTGCTGAGCTGGGACGAAGTGGAAACTGCTTTCCACGAATTCGGGCACGCCTTGCACGGTTTCCTCTCCGACGTGCGCTGGCCCTCGGTGGCCGGAACGAATGTTCCGCGTGATTTTGTGGAGTACCCCTCCCAGGTCAACGAGATTTGGGCGCGGCATCCGGAGGTACTCGCACGCTACGCTCGCCACTACCAGACCGGGGAAGTCCTTCCCGCCGCCCAAACCGAGGCCCTCGTTGCCTCGCGCGGCTACGGTGCCGGCTTCCGCATGTGCGAAATTGAGCAGGCGGTGCTTCTCGATCAGGCATGGCATCGGCTCAGCGAAGCCGAAGTCCCGGCAAGCCCCGCCGACTTCGAAGCTTTCGAGGAGAAGGCTTTGCGAGCCACGGGTGTCCAGCATGAGCTGGTGCCGCCCCGGTACCGCAGCGCCTACTTCAACCATGTTTTCTCCGGTGGATATTCTGCTGGATACTACTCTTACACCTGGTGTGAAGCCCTGGACGCGGATACGGTGGCGTGGTTCCAGCACGACGCCGCGCGGGAGGGCGATCTGGGCCTCAATCGCGAGGCTGGCGAGAAGTTGCGCCGCGAGGTCCTCTCGCGGGGTAATTCCCGTGATCCGAAGGAGTCCTTCGCGGCGCTCCTGGGGCGGGACGTGGATGCCACCGCGCTGCTCAAGCGGCACGGCCTGGTGGAAGCCTAAGCCCCGAGGTTAGCTGCTTCTTGCGGTTCTGCTGAGATTCCGCGAAGAGCGCGAGGGTTGGCGCGAGGCCCGAACTGTGTGGCGGTTCGGGCCTCGCGTTTTTGTAGGCTTGCTGGCCTGCGTACACTAAAGCCATGCAGGAGTTCACACTAACCACGCCGTCGTACTTTCTCAGCGCTCCGCGCCCCGCGGATGTTCCCGCACTAGCGACGATATGCGCAGATCCGGATATCCAACGCTGGACCACGATTCCGGCCGGGTATTCGCGCTCTGATGCCGAAGCTTTCGTCACGGAGTTCGCGCCGCGGAAATGGGCCGAAGGTTCACCGGTGTGGTTGATCCGCCACACCTCTCAATCCGCGCCGCTGGGATGCGTTCAGGTAGATGTAACGGGAAACGGACGCATCGGCCGGCTCGGCTTTTGGGCCGCCAAAGAGGCCCGTAACACCGGCATGGTGACGGAAGCCGTTCGCGCAGCGCTGGAATATTTCTTTGATAAAACTGATCTTGCCGCCATGCATTGGGATTGCGAAGTGCAAGGTTCAGATATTAATTGGGCTTCGGCAAAGATCGCGTGGAAGCTCGGCTTTTCCTTCCTTGGTATTCGCCCGGCGGTCACGGTAAATAAGGGCGAGGTCTACGGTTTATTCCAGGCAACTCTCCAGCGCGGGGAGGCCATGGAGCCCGCGCACGCTTGGTTTGGGCCCAGTGAAAAGCATCCGGCTTTTTCCGATCCGCGCCGCCCGGAGGATCTGGTACGGCAATTCCACGAAACGTACTCCCTTCCCATCGTCACCGACGGGCCGAATGCGCATCGGCCGCGCCTGCCGATGCGTATGTCCCTTATCGCTGAGGAATTCACCGAATTGGTGACCGCTGCCTACGGTAAGGCGGCTGGTGAGCAGATCAGCGCAGCTTTTGAGCGCGCTGTCGATCTTGATGATGAGAGCCGCGATATCGTTGAGATTTCGGATGCGCTCGCGGATTTGGTGTATGTCATTTACGGGATGGCTTTAGAGCTGGGTATTCCGATGGCCGATGTGCTTGCCGAGGTACAGGCTTCGAATCTATCGAAGCTTGGGGCGGACGGGCGGCCGATCTATCGGGAGGACGGCAAAGTTCTCAAGGGCCCACATTTCTTCAACCCGGATATCCCGCGTGTTTTGGGACTGGCCCCGCACAATTCTGCGGAGCACTCGCGCTAATGGCGATTCGTTCCGGGGCTGTCAGTTTCGGGGGCGCCGGGAGTAGCGTCGTCACCCGGCGCCGCGTTCCCGGGGGCAGCTGCGTCGTCGTCAATAATGGCGTCTTCAATGTAATCGCTGAGGCTGGCGGAAAGAATGCTCTGGGATAGCGCGTCGATCCGCTTGGAGAGCTTGCGCTGCTCGCTGAGCCGCTGGGTGCGGGCCATCGCATCAAGGACGGGGATCGCCCGGTCAATAGAATCGAGTTCCGCACGCCAGGCCGCAGCTTTTTCGGCAATTTCCGGGGTATTGGCCGAGGCATAGAGATAGGTGACGTGTTCTTTGAGGATCTCGATGCGGCCGCCCAGGCTACGCGCTTCCCGCTCGTGCGGGTTTTTGCCGGCAAGCTGATGCATGCGGTTCTGAATTTTGGACACAATCTGCGGGTTTTCGCGGATGAGGGCGCGCAGTTGCGGTCCGTAACGTGTGATCACGAAAACGATGGCGGGGCCGATACGACGCGCAAGCCGCAACAGTGCCCGATATTTACCCATAACCTTGTGCCTCCAGATTCTGTGCGGGTGCTGCTCCAGATAGGGAGCAACTTCAGTTATCGTATCGATTGTTTGCGGCGCGGTGCGTTCTTTTCGCTAAGAGGTTTTAAGCGACGACGCCGCTACGCTTGTGCCACAAGACTTCCCGTGCGACTAGCGGAAATCCCGGGAGGGCAGGCTGATCCCGAGCGGAATAGCTGCGATTCCATCCGCGTGGAAAACAGCGGCTCCGCCATCGCGTTCGACCATCCCGCGGATAACCAGGGCGTTCGCGGTTCGTGCGATATCCCGATACTTTTCCCATAGCTGCGGGGTAATGAGGACGTTGAGCATCCCGGTTTCGTCCTCGAGGTTGAGGAAGGTGATGCCTTTCGCGGTATGGGGACGCTGGCGATGGGTAACAAGGCCGGCTACTTTGCACCTCCTTTTTTCCGGATGGGTGGACGCTGCGGCGACGGTGAGAATCCCGCGCGCAGTGAGAGCTGGGCGAATAAATTGCGTCGGATAGGACGTGGGAGAAATCCCGGTGGCGCGCAGGTCTGCATGAGCTTGTTCCACTGCGGTGAGTTCCGGGAGCTCGGGGATCGCACCGAAAGGTTCGGTTCCGGGGATCGCGGGCTGATATATGGTGCCTCGCGCAATATCAGCATTGCTCACGGCCTGGGCGATCCACACGCCTTCCCGCCTGCTCAGGCCCAGGTTGTCGGTGGCTCCGGCGCGAGAAAGGGCCTCGATATCTGTTGTTTTTAACCGGGCGCGCTGCGCGAGATCAGCGAGGTCACGGAAAGGTGCGTGGGAGCGGGCCGTGAGAATTCGCTGCACGGCTGCGCTTCCGAGGCCCTTGATACCGGCGAGCCCGAGCTGGAGGTAACGGTGGCTATCCACGTGGATACGCGGGTGTTCCCGTTTCGGATGCGACTCCGTATCGCATAGTTCTTCCACACTGGCGTGTTCCTGCGAACGTGTAACATCGGCTCGCCGCACCACGATGTGATGCCGCCGGGCATCGGCAACGAGGGATTGTGGGGAGTAAAACCCCATCGGTTGCGCATTGAGCAAGCCCATATAGAACTCTTCCGGGTGGTGGACTTTGAGCCAGGCGGAAGCATAAACGAGATAGGCGAAGGAAAATGCGTGGGATTCGGGGAAACCGAATTGGGCGAAGGCAGCAAGTTTCTCATAGATTTCTGCGCGCACCGCCGGATCTGTAATCCCCTGTTTTTCCATGCCTTCCATGAGGTGACCGCGGAGGCGTTCCATCCGGGCAGCTGAACGTTTCGCGCCCATGGCTTTGCGGAGTTGATCGGCTTGCGCGGGTGTGAAGCCCGCGGCATCGATAGCAATATGCATGAGTTGTTCTTGGAAAAGTGGCACCCCCAGGGTTTTTTCCAGCGCGTTTTTCAGGAGCGGATGGGGATAGGTCACTTTTTCTTTGCCTTGTTTACGCCGAATATAGGGATTGACGGATCCCCCTTGGATAGGTCCCGGGCGGATGAGAGCTACCTCGATAACAAGGTCGTAGAAGCATTCGGGTTTCAGGCGCGGCAAAGTGGCGATTTGTGCCCGTGATTCCACCTGGAAAACTCCGACGGTATCGGCTGCTTGGAGGAGCTGATAAACTTCCGGATCTTCTGCCGGCACATTGTGCAAGCTGAGGGGGCGACCATACGGATCCAGAATTCCACGACGCGTGAGTTCGGTGAAGCTAATACGCAAGGCGGTGAGCATTCCGAGCCCGAGAAGATCGAATTTCACGAGCCCTGCGGTAGCGCAATCATCTTTATCCCATTGCAGTACTGTTCTTCCCGCTTTGGAGGCCCAACCTACCGGGCAAACGTCAATAACCGGCCGGTCACAGAGCACCATTCCGGAAGAGTGAATACTAAGATGCCGCGGGAGCTGCTGTATCCGGGCAGCCAGCGCCGCCACGCGCTCCGGTATTCCGGCGTGCCGAGGCTGTGCGCCGCTATCCGAGCTAAGACTGCGATGGTGGGTTGCCTCTGCCCACTGGTCGATATGGCCCTCCGGATATCCGAAGGCCCGAGCCACATCCCTGAGAGCGGAGCGCGGCCGATAGGATATGACATTAGCAACCTGGGCCGCGTGGGAACGCCCATAGCGCGCGTAGACATGTTGGATGACTTCTTCGCGGCGTGAAGATTCGATATCAATATCGATATCGGGTGGCCCCGAGCGCCCCGGAGATAAAAATCGCTCAAAAAGCATGGAGTGTTTCACGGCATCTACCGCGGTGATCCCCAGGGCGAAACAGACGGCGGAATTCGCTGCGGAACCGCGGCCTTGGCACCAAATATCACGTGAATGGCAAAAGGACACTATTTCTTCAACGATGAGAAAGTATCCGGGGAACCCCAAGGTGGTGATGACCTCGAGTTCGTGCTCAATCACTTCCCAAGCTCGCGGGTATTCCGCCGGTGTCCCGTAGCGTTCCCGGGCTTTGCGCATAACAAGTTCCCGCAACCATGTGGCTTCGGTATAGCCATCCGGAACTGGGAAAGGCGGAAGGTTCGGCGCAACGAGGGAGAGGTCAAAAGCACATTCTGCTGCGATGTGGGCTGCTGCTTCCAGGTAACGTTCGCGCCCGCGGTGCAGAGTACGCAAAGCGTGCCCGGAGCGCAGGTAGCTTCCGGCGGCGGGTAGGTAGGGATCTATCTCATCGAGAGTGCAGCGGGCCCGGGTAGCCGCGAATACATCGGCAATCGGACGGTCTGCGGGACGCGCGTAGTGGATGTTTCCGGTGACCGCCGCGCGAACCCCGGCTTCTTGGGCTAGGGCTTCGAGAAAATCACACCGCTGCGCATCAAGGGGCCCGGCATGGGAGGTGAGTTCCACAACCACGTTATCTTTCCCGAAGGTATCGATAAGTAGGGCTAGTTCCTGCCGGGCTGCGCTGCGAGCCCAGCTGCCTCGCTGGGTGTCAAGGATTCGGCGGAGTGCGCTTTTCCGGCAGCCACCGGTGAGGACGAGAATATCGCCATTATTGCGCGCGAGCTGATCTAGAGTATGGTGCGCGATTCCTTTCGCACCGCTGGCGAGCATGGCGTTTCCTATACTGCGGGAGAGGTGCTGATATCCGGCCGGGGTTCGAGAAAGGAAAACAAGATGGTCACCATCCGGATCCGGGCCTTCGCGCGGCCGGGTACTATTCAGCGTTATTTCGGTGCCGGTGATGGTAGGAAGGCCGGTATCCCGCCCGGCTTGCGCGAGCTGCATGACACCTGGAAAACCATTGTGATCGGTAAGAGCTAGAGCTTCGATACGCAGATCTAAGCAACGTTGTACGAGCTCTTCGGGCAAGCTAGCTCCGTCGAGAAAACTGAAAGCTGAGTGGGCATGCAGTTCTGCATACGGAACATAGGGAGAGCTGCTGATAAAAGTGGTCATGGCTAGATGTAGCTGGCAGCAAGGTACCAGCGCTCCTGTTCTACATAGAGAAGTACAGCCCCGGTGGTGGTGACCACCTGGATATAGGCACGCCGGGTGGCGCGTGCCCACCAGCGCTGTTCACTGACCCAGGGGCCGGCGTAGTCGAGCACCGTGAGGAATTCTTCCACCCCGAAAAGAGCGTGAAGCGATGCGGTGGGAAATCCGGAGCTACCCGTGGATAAGGTAGCACCGCCCGCAGGTGAGGTAGCACCACCGGCTACAGCAGCATCACCCACACATGGACCAGCGTGTTCTGCCGGCAAGACCGCGCGGACAGTAGCGGGAAAGGGATGCCGGCACTCCCCCGGGCAGTGCAGCGCGGTAGTAGCGGCAATAGCGAGTGGCTTCCCGCAGGTACACAGCACAGTTACCGGATAGGGAGTGCGCAGCAGCTGTACCGGAGCAGGTTCGGGCAGCCGGCCCGGCCAGGGAAGCTGAGCCCGGGAGGTATCTACGGCCTGCCCCCAGGGGATTTCTTGCACATCTTCCTCGGGGAGGCGCCCACCCACCCGGCGAGGTACCCGCACGTATTCTTCACCGAGGAGACTTTGGAGGCGGTGAGCCCCGCGAGCGGCCGCCGCATCGCTGGCGGTGCGCGCGCCCCAGAGAGGGGCCGGATGGTTACCCGCTGGGGTAATATCCCGCGCTATGAGCTCTAATTGGGTAATGCCTCCGCGGTTTTCCATGCCGGCCGCATCGGCTTCCACACCGCTAGCACCGCCGGGACTTCCCGCTAAGGCTTCCCTGTTTTCCCGAGGCTGCGCTATCCAAGCGGAGATTTGCCACCGTACCCGATCTACCACATCTTCTTGGGTGAGGAGTTCGAGGTGCCAGCTGCGTGTCATCACTTCTCCGTGTGCGGCACTCGCCCGGATATCCAGGCGAGCAGAGCCAGCCGCACCGGCACGCATTTTTGTTTCGAGCTGCCCGGCAAGATTACGTGCGGCAAACGCCGCGTGCTCCGCGTGAGTGAGAGGCGGATCAAAGGTGGCTACCACGGATATATCACGCGTATCCGGAGTTGATTCATGCGCGGGCAGGGTGCGCGCGACGGCCAGATCCCACATGTATTGCCCGATATTGCCGAAACGTGTAACGAGGGAACGCTGCCCCAGCCCGATAACATCCGCGATAGTGGCGATACCCAGATCACGAAGTAGCTCCACGCAATCGCGGAGCGCCGGACGCGTTGCTGGTGTTGCGACAAGAAGGAAGAGCGAGATCGGTTGACCGGCCAGCGCTTGTTCGGAAGCCCCCGGAGCGATAATGCGCGAAGTGCGAGCTGCCCACAGGCTAGGAAGAGTTCCCTCCGCAATTCCAACCCGGGCTTCGCACCCGGCGGCATCAACAATATCTCCCACAAGGTTTTCACATAAGCGTTCTTCTCCCCCTTCGGTACGCGCCGGCCCCGCCGCTGAAAAGATAACCACCCCCGGTTCCACCAGCGAGAAACGCGCCACTCTATTTGAGATAGCACGCAGCACCGGGTCAAAGAAGCGCAGTTCACGCGCCCTATCACGTTGAATAACGGTGCACTGCGGCACGAGAGATTGCAGTTGCCGAGTGGGCATATCCACGCGAGCACCTTCCCGCCAGGCCCAGACATTGATGTTGGCTACCCGGTGGTGTTCCACGAGTGCTACGGGCGTTTCCCTGGTGGCAATCCCGGCCATTTCCGCCGCGATAATGGGCCAGTTAGGAACCCACACCGTTGCCTGGCGCATTATTTTCCCCCTCCCCCCGCGTATCGCTAACCGGTACCAAACGGAGCCCGCCTCCAATAGCCTGCCCGCGCGGAACCCGAGGCGCCGGAGCAGCTTCGCGTACAGCTGGCACCGCGCGCAGGCCCGCGGCCGGGTGCCAGCCGGTAGCATCCCAGGAAATACGCAGGCGCGCACCGTGCGCGGAGCGGAGCTCCACGGTGATATACGCGACGTGCCCACTTCCGTTGGCCGGGCCCGTCACCGACTCATAGCGCGCATTCACCCGATCACGCACCTGCCAATTTTCCGCAATAAGCAGTGTTTCCCGGCTACGTGCCCGGTGCGCGAGCCTACGCTGCTCCCGCGTATCCACTCGCAGCGCGCTCCCCACAATCACCACGTCGAAAAGATCAATCGCGGCCGAGAGCGCCGCCCCGCTCCGCGCCGGCGGGAGGTAAGGAATAGTAACAATCCGATTGAGATCACTGCCTAACCCGGCGCAGGCTTCCCACCCCATATCAGGAACGCCCAGATAGATGCACCACGCGCCTTGCGCGCTTACCAGGGCAGCCACCAGTGCCAGTGCAATACGCGAACCGCTGACTCCGAGCGTCATTCCCGGGGCTAGACCCCGCGGAAAAAGCGGAGAAAGTTCCGGTGGGAGATCCCACCCGTTCCCGCCCGAATACGGCTGTGGCTTCGGTTGCGATCCAGCTAATCCCACCGCGGATTCCGCGCGGGCCAGCGCGGCACGCGCGGCCGCTAGTTTCTGCGCACCCATAGCACCCCCCCCACACAACATATTAGAACGTATGTTCGATTTTACGATACGGCTTTACTCTACCGAAGGGATACGACACAAAAATCGCGCGTGAAATTCTCAGGCTAGTACCCTGGATAGGTGCTTCATATTGTTTTCTACGAGCCGCGCATTCCCGGTAATACCGGCGCGGCGATTCGCCTAGCGGCGTGCACCGGCGCCACCTTGCACCTTATCGAGCCCCTCGGTTTCGATTTTTCCGATGCCCATCTCAAACGTGCCGGCTTGGATTACCACGACCTCGCGGACCTCGTTATTCACCCGAATTTTGAGGAGTTTCTCACCAGCGCGCCTGCTGCTCGCATCTTTGCTTTTACCGGACATACCCAGAACAACTTCGCCGAGGTCTCTTACCAGCCCGATGACTATCTTCTTTTCGGGCCCGAACCGACCGGCTTACCCGCGCGCGTCGTCGCCCACGAACGTATCACCGCGGCGGTGCGCATACCGATGCTCCCCCACCTGCGGTCCCTTAATCTTGCCAATGCGGCATCCATTGCAACCTACGAAGCCTGGCGCCAGCTCGGATACCCCGGTGCCGCCCAATTTTCCTAAGGTATTTCACCGGCATCCCCGGTGTGATGGCCCGCATCGTATGCACGGCATCTCACGCGAGCTCATCCCAGCGCCGGCCAGGAATCAAGTTACAGGCCTTCCTCGCGAAGCGCCTGATCATATAAGCGCTCGGCTTCGCCAAGTAGTTCCCCGGCGGACATTTCCAGCGCCCGCGCCAATTGGAGCAGCGTCCGTAGCTGCGGATTAGCTGGCTTTCCGGTTTTATGGTCGGAGCGCCCGCTTTCTAGCGATTGCAACGTGGTGCGGTTGAGATTGGCGCGCAAAGCTAGATCTTCTTGCGACATTCCCAGGTTTTCACGCCGGTCACGTACTGTTTTCGCCAGGCGCCACGCGACGAGCGAATCAATTTGGGAACTGTCCTGCACCCTTCCACTTTCGCCGCGCGCAGCACCCTCCTTCCACCGGGTATACCCGGCATTAACAGTAATTATTTTCTCAATGGCCAGCTCTACGTGCCGCTTCTTTGCGCCCCTACCTCAGTCCCGGATGCGCAGCGCCCAGCAAGCTACCGCGCTCGCGGCCGCCACATTGAGAGAATCCACATGCCCGGCCATGGGGATAATAACCCGGGTCTGAGCGCTCGCAACCGTGCGCGCACTCAGGCCGTCCCCTTCTGTTCCGAGAATAAGCGCTACTCGCGAATCCGAGGCCAGCACATCAGCCCGCTGCGCAAAGTCATCAAGAGTTTCGGCGTCGTTTTCCAACGCCAAGGCGGCCGTTAAGAAACCGAGCTCGTGCAATTTTTCGATACTGCGCGGCCAGTCGTGGATCCGTGTCCACGGCACCTGAAATACGGTACCCATAGATACCCGCACGGAGCGGCGGTACAGCGGATCGGCACAGGTATCGGTCACCAGCACCGCATCAACCCCAAGTCCGGCGCAAGAACGGAAAATAGCGCCCACATTCGTATGATCTACCAAGCCTTCTAGAACGACGACGCGCCGCGCCCCACGCCCTGCGCGCGCCCGCGATAGCAGCGTGGCAACATCGGCCAATTCCGGGCGGTGCATCGCGGCTAGCGCACCCCGATGCACTTTGAACCCGGTCACCGCCTGGAGCATGTCATCAGTGCCTACGTAGACAGGGACTCCAGCACCCTCCGCTTCCCAGCCGCAACGTAATAAGCACGCCTGCAAATCCGGTAACCACCGCGGTGAGCTAAGAAAAGACCGCGGCTGGTGGCCAGCTTGTAAAGCCCGCTCGATGACTTTTGTCGATTCGGCCATATACACCCCGCGCTCGGGTTCCAGCAGGCGGCGGAGATGCACATCTGTCAGCCGGAAATAGTCATCGAGTTCGGGAGCAGCAACGTCATCGAGGTAAATCAACACATAGCAAGCGTGCCACCGTGCCGGTGCCAGACACAAATCACCGGAGCTACCCATCGCGCAGAACGCGAGGGTAGCCCCGGTTAGTTATATTGCAGCAAGGCCGCGGCATTACGCCCCAGGCAAGCTTTTTATCTTCGCTTAGTTATGCGGCATCTGGGTGGGATCGGAAACGGAACCGCGGGCATCATCAACCGCGCGATTAGCTTCTCCACGCGCATCGGCCAGCGCCGAATCAATATCCGGGAGGGTGGTTTCCTTGAGTACATCGGCCACATCAGCCGCATTCTCAAAATCTACCCCGGTGGGCCCAGCCGGGCTGGGTTCATCTCCCCCGCCGCTGCGGCCCCCACCAAAGCCCTTCTGCACCGCGTCAAGTGCGGCGGTGAGCTCGGTAGGAACAATCCACAGCTTCGAGGACTGGGAATTGGCGATCTGCGGCAGCGTCTTGATGTACTCGTAAGAGAGCAGCTTCGGATCGGCATTACCCTTGTGGATCGCGTCGAAGACCTGGAGGATAGCCCGGGATTCACCCTGAGCTTTGAGAACGGTGGCCTGCGCTTGACCTTCAGCCTTGAGAATAGCCGATTGTTTTTCACCCTCAGCAGTCAGAATCTGGGACTGTTTAATACCTTCCGCGGTGAGGATCGCGGCACGGCGGTCACGTTCCGCCTTCATCTGCTGCTCCATCGCGCCCTGCACCGTGGCCGGCGGATCAATCGCCTTCAATTCCACGCGCGAAACACGAATACCCCACCGCCCGGTCGCATCGTCAAGTACGCTGCGGAGCTGATCATTAATACGGTCACGGCCGGTCAGCGCCTGCTCCATATCCATGGTGCCGATGATATTACGCAAGGTGGTCACGGCCAGCTGCTCAATACCCGTCATCGGATCGGCAATTTCGTAGGTTGCAGAGTACGCGTTCGTCACCTGATAGTAAATAACCGTGTCAATGGACACGTTGATGTTATCGGAGGTAATAACCGGCTGGGGCGGGAAGGGTACCACCTGCTCACGCATATCGATGCGCTGGCGCACCGCATCGAAGAACGGTACCAGGAAGTGCAGCCCCGGTTGCAGCACGGAGTGGTAGCGCCCCAAGCGTTCCACAACCACCTGGTAGCCCTGCTGCACCTTGATGACGGAACGGAACACCGCCACCACCACCAGGAGAAGGAGTAAGAGGAGGAGCACACCAATAATCGTGCTCGCGTTGAAATCAACATCCATGATTGTTCCTTTGTGCCGCTAGGCGGCCTCGGTGACTTTTCGGTGATACGTGAGTAGATACAACTTATGGTTCTGGGGTCACGATTGCGGTGGCGCCATCGATTGCCTGCACAAGTACGACGCCGCCCTCCGGGATGCGCCCCGCAGCGGTGCGCGCACTCCACTCATCTCCGCCAATTTTCACGCGCCCGCTGCGTTCGGTAATTTCCGTGAGCGCGTAGGCCCGCCGGCCCACCTGCGCCTCCACGTTGCCAACGGCGGCTCCGCGTGGATTGACGTGACGGCGCGCCCAGGGGCGGGCGAAGAGCAAGAGGATAAGAGCGAAAACCCCGTAGGCCACGATCTGAACCCAGAGAATATCTGTTCCCAGAGCCACCCCCGCGGTTGCCAGGGCCGATAGCCCCAACATAAGGAAAGTGAAATCGAGGGTAAACATCTCAACAATTGCGAGTGCCAACCCGGCGATGACCCAAATTTGCCACGTCATTGTTCTCCCTTTCCTGAGAGTTCCGTACTGCCGGTTCTCCGACTCCGGGCCTCTTCGTCCTCTGGTGCCATGCTACCGGACGCACTGCTACCCGGATATACCGAGCCGCACATCGACCGGTGCGGGATATTGGGATATGCCGCGCGCCGGAAATTTCTAACGGGCCGCGCGCGCCGTGTAACGCCCCGCGTTTTCCTCCACCCGCAGCGGGTAATCAAAAACATCCGAGAGCTGCGCTGAGGTAAGAACTTCCGCCAGCGGCCCGGCGGCAACAACGCTTCCGGCTTTAAGCAGCAGCATGTGGGTAAATCCGACCGGGATTTCTTCCACGTGGTGGGTAACCAGCAGCATGGCCGGGGCGTATACTTCCCCGGCCAGTCGTGACAGGGTGCCCAACAGACGTTCACGCCCGCCCAGATCCAGACCCGCGGTGGGTTCATCCAAGATAAGGACTTCCGGATTGGGCATGAGAGCGCGCGCGATACCCAGGCGTTTACGTTCCCCGGACGATAGGTACGCAACCTTACGTTCCTCGAGGTCACGCAAGCCGAGCCGGCGCAACATGGCGCGGGCGCGGGCATCATCTGCGGCGTCGTACTCCTCATTCCACGCGGCCAGGTGCCCGTACGCGGCGCTGCGCACCGCCTGGAAAACCGTTTCGCCACCGGGAATACGAGCATCGATCCCGGCGGAGGTCACGCCCACGGCGCTGCGCAGCTCCCGCACGTCTACCGTGCCGAGGCGTTCGCCCATGAGCTCTACGCTTCCCGAACTGGGGAAGAGCCGCGCGGCAGCCACCTGTATCAGCGTGGTTTTCCCGGCGCCATTCGGCCCGAAAATAACCCAGCGCTCCCCGGAATTAACATCCCAAGATACCGAGCGGAGGATTTCCGTGGCCCCGCGGCGTAGCGTTACATCTTTCAACGACAGCACGTCACCCATGGTTCTAGAATAGCGTGCCGCTGGGGCAGAACTCGTTAGCGCCGCGGATAGTTATCCACGAGTTCCCGGTAGAACTCCATGGTTTTTTCGCCAATGGCTTCCCAGGAGAAATGATCTTCCACCCGGCGCCGGCCCGCGGCACCCATCTGCGCGGCCCGTTCCGGATCGGAGCATACCTCGTTGAGAGCCGCAGCCAGATCTGCCTCGAATTGCTCGGGATTGAGCGGGGTGCCCGTACCGTCCTGAGCTTGTTCGATAGGTACGAGCAGCCCGGTGGCTCCGTGCACGATGCAATCGGGAATCCCCCCGGTTTCGGTGCCGACCACCGGTAATCCCACCGCCATAGCCTCGAGATTAACAATGCCGAGTGGCTCATAGATGGAGGGGGTAACGAAGGTGGTGCAGCACGCTTCCAGGGCAACAATGCGATCCTGGCTGAGCATATCGTCAATCCATACCACGCCCTCGCGTTCGGCCTGCAGCTCGGCCACGAGAGCCTTTGTTTCCTCCAAAATTTCGGGGGTATCGGGAGCCCCGGCGCACAGTACCACCTGAATACCCTTATCTACCTGGCGGAGCGCGCGCAGCAGGCCCGGCACGCCCTTCTGGCGGGTGATGCGCCCTACGAACATAATGGTGGGCCGGTCCGGATCCAAACCGTAGCTGGCGAAATACCGGCGGGCTTCTTCTTTATCCGCACTGGTTTCCGGGGCCTTCCACGCGTTCAAATCAATACCGTTGTGGATGACCCGCACCCGTTCGGGCGCAATATTCGGGTAGCAGCGCAAAATATCGGAGCGCATCGCGTGAGATACCGCCACGATTCCGGCCGCGGATTCATATGCTGTTTTTTCCAGCCAGGAACTCAAGTGGTAGCCGCCCCCGAGCTGTTCGCGCTTCCACGGGCGCAGCGGTTCGAGGGAGTGAGCCGAAATCACGTGCGGAATTCCGTAAAGAATCGAGGCGATATGCCCGGCAAAATTTGCGTACCAGGTGTGGGAGTGCACCAGATCCGCTCCCTCGACATCCGTGACCATCGCGAGGTCAACGCCCATCGTACGCACGGCAGCGTTAGCGCCCTCAAGTTCCTTGAGGTAGTCATAACCCTGGAGCGCCACGCCCGCGGGAACATCTTTGTTCTGCGCGGGAGTGCGCGGGCCGTCGAAAGCACGCACGTGGATATCAGCGTGCCGGGCAAGCACCCGGGAAAGTTCCGTAACGTGGACTCCCGCGCCTCCGTACACGTGCGGGGGGTATTCACGGGTCAGTAAATCAATGCGCATGGCTGCCTCCGGCTTCTTCGCCGCCGTCCGCTTCCCCACGAAGCGGATCATGCGTGCGTACTACCCCAAGGGTATCCCACCGCACCGGGAAACACAGCCGTGGCACGTATCTATCCACAGCGTGGACCTACGCTCAGCTTGTCCACACGCACCTCGAGAAGTGGGTGTTCAACTTCACGTTTTACGGTACGCTGTAGGCATGAGGAGAGATTTACGCGTTCTGGCCATCGTCCTTGCGGGAGGCGAAGGCAAGCGTCTAATGCCGCTCACTGAAGATCGAGCGAAACCCGCGGTTCCTTTCGGGGGCATTTACCGGCTGATTGACTTCGCGCTGAGTAACATCGTGAATTCTGGATATCTCCAGATCATCGTACTTACCCAGTACAAGTCACATTCGCTGGACCGCCATATTACGAGAACCTGGCGTATGTCCAACCTCTTGGGCAATTATGTAGCCCCGGTTCCCGCCCAGCAGCGGCGTGGCAAGGGATGGTTCTCCGGAAGTGCGGATGCTATCTACCAGTCCATGAACGTCATTGATGATGAACGCCCTGATGTTGTGCTCGTGACCGGCGCAGACAATATCTACCGCATGGACTTTTCCCAGATGATGGATCAACATGTGGAATCCGGTTTTGATCTGACCATCGCCGGTATCCGCCAACCGCTGGAACTGGCGCCTTCTTTCGGCGTTATCGACGTTGATGAAGAAAACCACCAGAAGGTCTCCCGGTTCCTTGAAAAGCCGCAAGATACTACCGGCTTAGGTCTGGAAGAAGCTCCGGATCAGTTCCTGGCCTCGATGGGTAACTACATTTTCAATACCGATGCGCTGGTCGAAGCATTGCAGAATGATGCCTCCGATCCCAGCTCTGCCCATGATATGGGTGGAAGCATTGTTCCGCGTTTCGTGGAGGCCGGTAATTGTGGCGTCTACGATTTCACCTACAACCGCATCCCCGGTGAAGGTGAACGCGATAAGGACTACTGGCGTGACGTGGGTACCATTGACGCCTACTACGCGGCGAATATGGATCTTATTTCCGTTACCCCGGACTTCAACCTGTACAACGAACGCTGGCCGATTCTGACCGGGTACACCGGGTTACCGCCCGCAAAATTCGTGTACGGGCATCACGAACGCCTCGGGCATGCCCTAGATTCCATTGTTTCTCCCGGAGTGATTGTTTCCGGCGGTGAAGTCATCGGATCGGTGCTCTCCCCCGGGGTGCGGGTGAATTCCTGGTCCTCGGTGCGCGAATCGGTCCTGTTGGACGGAGTGAACGTGGGCCGCAACGCCACCGTTATCCGCGCCATCGTAGATAAGAACGTCCAGATTGAAGAAGGCGCGCAACTGGGAGTTAATCACGATTATGATCGCGAACGCGGTTTCTACGTTTCCGAAGGTGGCGTGGTCGTGGTTCCCAAGAATGCGGTGGTGCGCCGCTAAGCACCTAAGTTGCTCAGCGCGTGCCCTGAGCTACTAGCCGCAGGCAGTATCTGTGCCCGGTATTGGTTTCCAGTACCGGGCACAGGCGTACCCCTAGCCATATTTCCCTGCTTTCCACCTCCGCGAGTAACTCCCGCCGCTTAGGCGAGGGAGACCAACTCCAGGTAGTCGTCGTTCCACAAGTCTTCATCTCCGTCCGGGAGGAGAAGCACCCGCTCGGGATCAAGTGCGGTCACGGCACCTTCGTCGTGCGTGACGAGCACGACGGCGCCTTCATATTTACCCAGAGCAGCTAGGATTTTTTCGCGGGATGCCGGATCGAGATTATTCGTCGGTTCGTCTAGCAGTAGCACATTGGCGCGCGAGACCACCAGCATGGCCAGCGCCAAACGAGTCTTTTCACCGCCGGAGAGGACGCGGGCGGGCTTATCGGCGTCGTCACCCGAAAACAAAAACGAACCGAGCACGGTGCGTAAGCCTGTTTCATCGAACTCCGGGGCGACGTAGCGCAAATTATCCACCACAGTTTTATCAGTATCGATAAAATCGTGTTCCTGCGCGTAATATCCCAGCTTGAGGCCGTGGCCGGGGATTACTTCGCCGGTATCCGGTGTTTCCGTTCCGTAAAGCAGCCGCAGCAGCGTGGTTTTACCCGCGCCGTTGAGCCCCAGAACGACGACGCGCGAACCGCGGTCAATCGCCAGATCAACGCCGGTAAACACCTCCAGCGAGCCGTAGGATTTTGACAGGCCCCGGGCCCGCAAGGGGGTTTTTCCGCACGGGGACGGTTCCGGGAAGCGCAGCGCTGCCACTTTGTCATCCGCGCGTTCTTCTTCCAGGCCCTCGAGCAGCTTCTCCGCACGTTTCGCCATATTTTGAGCGGCCACCGCCTTCGTAGCCTTCGCGCGCATCTTATTAGCCTGCGCTAGCAGCTGGTCCGCCTTCTTTTCGGCATTAGCGCGCATCTGCCGGCGCCGGCGTTCATCGGTTTCACGTTGCTTGAGGTAGGCCGACCATCCCATCGCGTACTGGTCAAGAGCTGCCCGGTTGGCATCTAAATGCCACACCGCCGTGACCGTTTCTTCCAGCAAATCCACCGAGTGAGAAATCACCACGAAACCGCCCGAATAATTAGAAAGGTAATCGCGCAGCCACAGGAGAGAATCATGGTCGAGGTGGTTGGTCGGTTCGTCCAGAAGCAGCGTATCTGCCTGGGAGAAGAGCACCCGCGCCAGATCGACGCGGCGGCGCTGCCCACCCGAAAGCGTCCCCAGCGGTTGGTTGAGGACACGCTCATCCAAGCCCAGCGCGGCAGCCATCTGGGAGGCCTGCGCATTGGCGGCCCAGCCCCCGGCCGCGGTGAACTCCTGATCGAGACGCACGTAGCGCTCCATAGCTTTTTGCTGGCGCGCTCCGGTACATTCGGCCATATCCTTTTCCGCTTTGCGGATACGGCGAATCGTGGCGTCGATTCCGCGCGCCTCCAGGATACGATCCCGAGCTATCTGATTCGGATCCCCATCGTGGGTATCTTGCGGGAGGTAGGCAATGGTGCCGCTGCGGTGCAGGGTTCCTTCGTAGTCAACGGCATCAGACGTGGTGCCTTCGCCCGCCAGCAGGCGAGTCATCGTGGTTTTGCCAGCGCCATTGCGCCCCACCAGGCCCACGCGCATACCCTTGTGGACCTGAAAACTAGCGTGCTGGACAAGTTCACGCGTACCGATGCGGATCGTGAGATCAGAAGCCGTAATCACAAGGGCCTACTTTACCGAGAAAACCGCCCGCGGGCCGCATTGCTCATCACTCTAGCGCGCTACGGGTGGACCCGGCCGGCATATGCCGGCACGCCAACGCGCCACTGGTGCGCCTAGCCCGCACGCGCGACAATGGAGAAGTGATAACAGCTTCTTCCGCACCCGAGCCGAATCCCGGCGAACAGCCGGAGAACCACACCACCTATGTGCTGCCCGTGATGATATCCGTCTGCGCGGCAGCCTGCGTATTCCTCGGGCACGGTCGCCTGCTCGTCCAACTCCTCGCCTGGCTCGGCACGGTAGCTGGCCTGGTGCTCACCGCTGTCACCCTCTCGCGCGAACAACGCGCCACTCCCGGACAGCTGCGGTTCCGCAAGGCTGCCGGATGGAGCTTCCTCGCCTGTGTGCTGTGTGTGATCGTGGCCGCGCTGCCCCTCGGGTACGCCATCGCGCAATACTGAAGCGCGGTTGAGGAAACGCGCACGGGGTGCGCACCGGGAGGGTAGGCTCAACGTCATGAGTGTTAACGACGGCGTGCGCCTCGACGGGGCGAGAGTACAACATCGCGGCCGCGGGCGCGGTACCATCATCGGCGGCGGTATGGGCGTGACCGGCATCATTATTGCCCTGGTGTGGTACATAGTTACCGGTACTCCCCCGCCGGCGGCCCTCTCCCAGGGTGGCTCAGCGCAGGGCAGCTCCGCCCAGCAATCCACCACCTCCGATTTTGCGGATAAATGCCGCACCGGGGCGGATGCCAATGCTTCCACCGAGTGTTTCATGGTGGCGATAGCCCAATCACTCGATACGTTTTGGGAGGGTGAACTTCCCCGCTCGGCTCGCACGTCCTATGAACTTCCCGGATTCGCACTCTTTTCTGAGGGAGTGAGCACCGGGTGCGGGAACGCGTCCAGTCAGGTGGGGCCCTTCTACTGCCCCGCCGATAGAACCGTCTACCTCGACACCACTTTCTTCGACGAGCTGGAAACCAGTTTCGGGGCAGAGAACACCACCCTGGTGCAGGCCTATGTGGTTGCCCACGAATTCGGGCATCATATCCAAAACCTCACCGGGGTATTCGAACGTATTAATCCGCGTGATACCGGCCCGGATTCTTCGCAGGTACGTTCGGAGCTGCAAGCTGATTGCTACGCTGGACTCTGGCTGCATCACGCTGCCAGCACGGTGGATCCGGCCAGCGGAATCCCGATTCTGCAAGCCCCCACCCGGGAGCAGCTCGCCAGCGCTATTGATGCCGCGGTCGCGATCGGCGATGACCATATCCAAGAAAGCGCCGGAATGGATGTCAACCCCGAAAAATTCTCTCACGGGTCATCTGCCCAGCGGATGGATGCACTGACAACCGGCTACGAAACAGGCGATTTCAACGCCTGCAATACCTGGCGTTAAAGTAGCGCCGGTAGAGATAACACGGGCGCCCAGAGTTTTCTGGGCGCCCGTGCGTCGTCGTACTAAATATTGAAACCGAGGGCACGCAGGTCATCGCGGCCATCTTCGGTAATGCGTTCCGGGCCCCACGGAGGCAACCACACCCAGTTAATATCCACGTCATCAACAAGATCTTCCGTGGCGATAATAATGCCGTCGGTAATGGCGTCTGTGAGCGGGCAGGCCGGCGAGGTGAGAGTCATATCGAGGTGAAGATGGCGGCCGTTGGTCGTCACGCCATACACGAGGCCAAGATCAACAATATTGACGCCGAGCTCCGGGTCGATAACGTCTTTCATCGCTTCGAGAACGAGATAGGGGTCGACGTCGTCCACCGGGCTATCGCCGTCCGTGTAAATAACTTCGCCGATATGTTCCCCGGCCTCGGTCGGGGGCGGTTGAGGCGTGCTCGTTGTGCTCAACGTTTCCACTACGGGCGCTGTGGCCTCGGGCTCCGGCGGGGTTGTGTCCTTCTTCTCCGTCATTGTTCCGGGGTCTCCTTTGTGTTCTGCGACGTATCTTCCGCGGAGCCACTCTCCTGCCCATCGGAGGTGCCGAGGTGGCGAAGAGCTTCGTCAGTGGCTTCACGGACCGCCATCCAGCCCAGCAGCGCGCATTTGATACGCATGGGGAAACGCGCGACACCGTGGAAAGCGGCGGCATCTTCCAGGGCATCCGCGGCGGCCTCGGGCAGCTCGGCCCCGCGGCTATCCATCATCTCGCGGAAATAGCTGTAGAGCGTGGCGAGATGCTCGATGGACTGCCCGGCAACCAGGTCATTCATAATGGAAATCGAGGCCTGGGAAATAGAACACCCCTGCCCCTGCCACGCCAGCTCGGCGATCTTCTCCCCATCCGGAGACAGGCGCACCTCAAGGGTCACTTCATCCCCGCACATGGGATTGACCTGGGTGGACTCCCCACACGGCCCGGATTGCGCGCCCGCGCCAGCCGCACCCGCGCCGGCCTCCACCGGCGCCAGCTCGCCTTCCCCGTGCCGTTCACGCGCCGCATCGAGAATAATCTGCTGGTAGAGCTCATCAAGTTCGCTCACGTGCCTATCCTTCCGCCCGGAAATAGCCGCGGACCTGGCTCAACGCGTCCAGAAACGCATCGATATCCGAGCTTGTTGTATATATCCCCACCGAGGCGCGCACCGAGGCAGGCACCCCGAAGAAATCGTGAATGGGCTGGGCGCAATGGTGCCCCACCCGCACCGCAATACCGCGCGCATCTAAGAATTGCCCTACGTCATGGGGATGCACACCGGCAACGGTAAAAGCCGCGATCCCGGTACGGCCACCTCCCCCGCGCGGTCCGAGCACCCGGATCCCCGGGATCTGCCCGAGGCCTTCGAGGAGCTGGACCGTGAGCGCGTCTTCATAGCGTGCCACCTTCTCCATGCCGATAGCACTGAGATAATCAACCGCACGCGCAAGGCCCACAATCTGGGTGACCGGTTGGCTTCCCGCCTCAAAACGGGCCGGCGGGCGCGCGTAGCGCGTTTTTTCCATCGTCACCCGTTCGATCATTGAGCCACCAAATTGGTAGGGCGGCAGATCCGCGAGGAGCTCTTCGCGCCCGTAGAGCGCGCCCACACCGGTGGGGCCGTACATTTTGTGCCCCGAAAAAGCAGCGAAATCCACGTCGAGGGCATGCACGTCCACGGGAAGGTGCGGCACCGATTGGCAGGCATCCAGAACCGTAAAAGCCCCCACCGCGCGGGCAGCTTCCACGATCTGTGCTACCGGAGATACCGCCCCGGTCACATTCGAGACGTGGGTGAAAGCAACGATCCGGGTGCGCCTCCCGATAACCCCGAGACTAGCCGGGTCAATTCGCCCCTCGCTATCCAGCTCAAGCCAGGTGAGGCGGGCCCCGGTACGTTCACACAGTTCTTGCCAGGGCAGCAGATTCGCGTGGTGTTCGGCGCGGGTGACCACAATATCGTCACCGCTACGCAACAGGAAACGATCCGCATTACCCCATCCGCGTCCCGCCGTGGCATTCGATATCGCGTAGGCGATGAGGTTGAGGGACTGGGTGCTTCCGCTGGTCCACACGATTTCCTGGGGTGCCGCCCCGATGAAAGCCGCCACTTTCGCGCGGGCTTCTTCGTAGGCCACGGTGGATTCTTCCGCGAGCAGGTGGCTACCGCGTTTGACCGCTCCGTTGGAGCGTGTATCAAAATCCATCATCGCGTCTAGAACGGCGCGCGGGCGCTGCGCCGTCGCCCCGGAATCTAGGTATACAAGGGCCTGGCCCCCGCGCATCGGCCGGGCAAGGATCGGGAAATCTTCCCGCGCCACCAGCGGGCGCACGGCGCTCACCTACTTCGCCTCCGCTTCGATGTAGCTATCGTAACCGGAAGCTTCCAGTTCGCTCGCCAGATCCGGTCCGCCGGTGCGCACAATCTTGCCGCCGGCGAAAACGTGGACGTAATCGGGTTTGACGTACTGCAAAATTCGGTTGTAGTGGGTGATGAGCAACAGCGAATTACCGGTGCGTTCATGCACGTCTACAATCCCTTCGGAGACCACGCGCAGCGCATCCACGTCCAGGCCGGAATCGGTTTCGTCCAGGACGGCGATCTTCGGTTCCAGCAATTCCATCTGGAGCACCTCGGTGCGTTTCTTCTCCCCACCGGAGAAGCCCACATTGAGATCACGCTTAATGAAATCGGCATCCACGCGCAGTTTCTCCGTGACCTTGCGCAGGGCCTGGGACCATTCCCGCAGCTTCGGAGCTTCTCCGTCAATCGCGGTTTTCGCGGTGCGCAGGAAATTCGAGACAGATACCCCCGGCACTTCGACCGGGTATTGCATGGCGAGGAAAAGTCCTTCGCGGGCGCGTTCATCAGCCGTCATATCGGTAATATCCACGCCGTCAAGCAGCACCTGCCCGGAGGTGATCTCATAGGAAGGGTGCCCGGCCAGCGCGTACGCCGTGGTCGATTTACCCGAACCGTTCGGACCCATAATCGCGTGGATCTCATTATCGCCAATATGTAGATTGACGCCGTGCAGAATCGGCTTGGGGCCTTCGGGGGTAATCACCGAGGCATGCAAATCAATAATATCGAGAGTAGCCATTACTTCTCCTCAGGTCTTGTGTCCACGTCAATAAAAACGCGGCCGTCGTTATCGCAGGTCAAGGGGTAGACGGGCACGGGTGTGACCGCCGGGAGCGTGAGGGCACGCCCGGAACACAGGTCGAATTCCGCCCCGTGTTTGGGGCATTCGATTGTGGTATCAAAAACTTCGCCGTCGCTGAGATTGACGTCTTCATGGGTACAGATATCGCCCACGGCATGCCAGGTTCCGTGGCAGTCGCGCGCGATACATACAGGTACGACGGCGCCGCTAGCAGCGCGGACTTCCACGCTCAAGGCGCTTTCCGGTTCGAGATCCGCGGTGGTACACACCTGCTGCCAGCTCATGCCTCCTCCCCGTTCCCGGCATCGGCTAAATCGAGTTCCCGTTCGATGGCATCCATGAGCTTGGTACGCACCGAATCCACTTCGATCTGCTCCACCAATTCCGCGAAGAAACCACGCACCACCAGGCGGCGCGCCACATCCGCGGGAATGCCTCGCGCCATGAGATAGAAGAGCTGCTCATCATCAAAACGGCCCGTTGCCGAGGCATGCCCGGCCCCCGCGATATCTCCGGTGAGGATCTCCAGGTTAGGCACCGAATCGGCCTTGGCTCCCTCGGTGAGGACCAGGTTACGGTTGAGTTCGTAGGTATCCGTCTGGGCGGCCTGCGCGCGAATAAGCACATCCCCGATCCACACCGAATGTGCCTCATCGCCCTGGAGTGCCCCCTTGTAGGTAGCGCGGGATTTGCAATGCGGGGCCACGTGATCCACGAAAATGCGGTGCTCGTGATGCTGGTGGCTTTCGGTGATATAGGCACCCAGCAGCTCGCTATCGGAACGCTCTCCTTCCAGCTCGCACGCGGTGGTCATGCGGATGAGATCCCCGCCGATAGTCACCACGATATGCCGGAATTTCGCGCCTTCTCCCACCCGGATCCGCTGGGCGGAATGCTGGGAGGCGCTACGTTCCTGTTCCTGCACGGAAACGACGGTGAGATCAGCGTGCGGACCCACCTCAATTTCCACAGTTTCGGTGAGATTGCCACTGCCGGTGTGCTCGAGCACCACGGTGCCGCTGGCCTCCGGTGCCGCGGTAATGAGGGTGTGGGCAACGCTCAGTTTTCCTTCCCCCGTGATGTTGGCGACGACGTCCGCGTGCTCACTTCCATCGAGGGTCACGATATGCGCGCGCTGGAAAGCCGACCAGGCGAGGGCAGCCGCCCGGTCGTCGGGTTTCCCGACGGTCCCCAGGCGCGGATCGGCGCGGTCCACTTCTTCCACACGGGCACCGCCCACAACGGTGGCGGTCACGGTGGCATCCCGCACGCCCTCCACGTCCTTAATAAACGGGGCTACCCGATCCATCGGCGTGAAACGCCAATCTTCTTCCTCCCCGGTTCCGCGCGGAATCGGGAACTCCTCCGGATTAAAGGAGGCGAAGCGATCCGAGCGGTCGGCGTGCGCGGTATGGAATCCTTCATCTGCCAGCACCGCCTGGGAATGATCAGTACTGACCATTAGCCCACACTCCCTTCCATTTGCAGATCAATAAGACGATTGAGTTCAAGTGCGTACTCCATGGGCAGTTCCCGAGCGATGGGCTCCACGAAACCACGCACGATCATACCCATGGCTTCCTGCTCAGACAGGCCGCGTTGCATGAGGTAGAAGAGCTGCTCCTCGCTCACCTTCGTCACGGTCGCTTCGTGCCCCATTTCGACGTCGTCCGTGCGCACGTCCACATAGGGGTACGTATCCGTACGGGAAATATCATCGACGAGCAGCGCATCGCAGACCACATTCGATTTCGAGCCGCGCGCATCTTCTGAGACTTGCACGAGACCGCGGTAGGAGGAGCGCCCGCCCCCGCGCGAAATCGACTTCGAAACAATCGAGGAGGTGGTATTCGGGGCCAGGTGCTGCATTTTCGCGCCGGTATCCTGATGCTGGCCGGGGCCGGAGAAAGCCGCGGACAGCGCTTCTCCGTGCGCGTGCTCACCTAGGAGCACGCAGGCCGGGTATTTCATATTGAGGCGTGAACCGATATTACCGTCCACCCATTCCATCGTGGCACCCTCTGCTACGGTGGCCCGCTGCGTAACGAGGTTGAGCACGTTATTCGACCAGTTCTGGATGGTGGTGTAACGGCAGTGGGCGTTCTTCTTCACGATGATTTCCACGATGGCTGCGTGGAGGGAATCTTCGGAATAGATAGGGGCCGTGCAGCCTTCCACGTAGTGCACGTAGGAGCCTTCATCACAAATAATGAGGGTGCGTTCAAACTGCCCCATTGCCTGGGTGTTGATACGGAAGTACGCCTGCAAGGGAATATCCACGTGCACGTTCTTCGGGACGTAAATGAAGGAGCCACCCGACCATACCGCGGTATTGAGCGAGGCGAACTTATTATCGCCGGCCGGGATCACGGTACCGAAGTATTCGCGCACAAGATCTTCATGCTCGCGCAGCGCGGTATCGGTATCCACGAAAATAACGCCCTGTTCTTCCAGATCCGCGCGAATCGAGTTGTAGACCACCTCGGATTCGTACTGGGCAGCCACCCCGGCCACCAGGCGTTCTTTTTCAGCTTCCGGGATGCCGAGCCGGTCGTAGGTGTTTTTGATTTCCGGGGGAAGATCATTCCAGTCGGTAACCTGGCGGTCGGTAGCTCGCACAAAGTATTTGAAGTCATCAAAGTTGATACCGGAAAGATCGGCTCCCCACGTGGGCATGGGGCGTTTCTCAAAAAGACGCAGCGCACGCAAGCGCCGTTTGAGCATCCATTCCGGCTCTTTCTTCGCCGCGCTAATCGCGCGTACCACGCCCTCATCCAGACCGCGGCGCGCGTGCGCCCCGGCGGTATCGGTATCGTGCCACCCAAATTCATAGGCGCCGGACAGGTTCGCAATAACGTGTTCCTGCTGCGCCACGGCCTCCGCAATTGCTGCCTCGTGCCGTGTTTGTGCCATGTGTTTCCTCCCGATTTAAACGCTGTCAGCGTGCAGCGTCACCGTGCATACGTGGCTCCCGGATGCAATGGTTGCCAAGCGTTGCACGGGAACCCCGAGTAGTTCGTGAAAAGCGCGGGTTTCCGCCGCGCATAAAAAGTTATTCCGTGTGGCGACGTCGCGCAGAGGGCAGCGCCCTTGACACAACTGGATCATCTGGCGCGGCCCATCTTGCGTACCCGGAACATCGCGAACCGAAGCGGCGTAGCCATCTTGGGTGAGGGCGCGCGCCAGGCGGCGCAGCCGCTCCGCCGGATTTTCCGTATCCCCGAGCGCATCGCGGTAGCGCGCCACCAAAGCGCGTTCACGCCGGCGTGCAAATTCTGTCACCCCGGCCTCCCCCAGACTTTCACGCAGAAAATCGAGGGCCGCATTTGCCATGGTGTGATAGGAGGTTGCTCCGGCATTCTGCCCGGTATCCGTCGCCACGTAGTAGCGCGCTGGTCGCCCGGCCCGTGCTTCACGCTGCCCGGGTTTCTCGCATTCGGTGATCGCACCGGCATCTTCGAGCGCCACGAGATGGCGCCGCACCCCCGCGGGGGTAAGAATAGCCAGGTGGGCCAGTTCCGCGGCGCTAATGGGCCCGCGCTCCATAATGAGACGCAGAATCCCTTCGCGGGTTGTTTCTTCCCGGGGGCGGATCCCTGCACTTTCTTTGTCAGCCATCTGCATCTCCACCCCTTCCACTGTCCACCGTTCTACACCCTCACCGAGCACTCGTGCGTACCTGAGCCGCAGCCCGAGGTTCTCCCGAATGTCCCGCCGCCGCCCTATCACGTGCCGGGCTGCCATATCTAGGACCTCGCCATTCAATTAAACAACACCGACGTTGCGTAATCTAGTTTGGTCAGCCTAACCGGACGGGAAAAGTCCCGTTCTTACCGGCGCGGATCCGCAGCCCGCCCGAGTTACGCCGGTGGCTGAGACTGCCCGGAGCCACCGCCCCCCCCCCGGTGAGCTACCGGCCCCCGGTGAGCTACCGGCCCGAACGCCCCTAGCCGTTAAGAGCGACGTGCCAGGTACGCAAGTACCGCTGCCACCAGCTGCGGATTAGCAACCCGTCCGGCCATAATCGCCTCTCGCACCAGGGGTAGCGGCACCCACCGCACCTCAATTTCGGCCTCTTCATCTTCCCGAGCAAAAGCGGCCGCGACTGGCGCGGGGTTACGAGTGAGATAGACCGTGAGCTGCTCGTTAGTGAAACCGGGCGACGTGTAGAAACGGGTGAGAAACTCCAGTTCCCCGGCCGTATAATCCGTTTCTTCACGCAGCTCCCGGCGCGCGGCATCCATCGGATACTCACCCTCGATATCGAGGATGCCAGCCGGAATTTCCCACAGGAACGAGCGAACCGGAATCCGATACTGGCGGATGAGCAGCACTTCCTCAGCTGCGCCGTCGCCGCTGCCCCGTACCGCGAGCACCGCCACCGCATCGCGGTGCTCCACCCAGTAACGATCCATCCGCGCCCCCACGCTGGGCAGTTCCACCGTGTCCTCGTACACGTTAATGAACGGGGACGTGAGCACATTGCGCCGCCCCACGTGCCGCATATGCGCGGGACAGTACTCGTCACGCAGATCCTGGTACATAAAATTTCCTTTCCCGCCCTGCGCAGGCGTGCGAGCATCAGGCCCGTTTATGCATTAGCCTCGTCGAAAGCCACGGCAATGGCGGGCATTTCTTGGGTCGACGGCGCCTCCGCGTCGCGCGCCAACCGGAGCGCCCGCCGGTCAACGAAGTAGAGCGCCACTCCCCCGATGGCGAGGGTGAGCACTCCCGCCCCGGCAGTTGCCCCCAGCGCCCCAAGGGCACCGTCCCCCCACCAGCGTAGTATTCCGCGCCCGCTGGCATATCCGACCGTGCCGGCTACCATCGCGGCGGGCAGTACGATCCGTAGGGAGTATCCGACGCCCCGCAGCGCCCCGGGGCCTACCGCGCGCCGGATAGCGAAGATGTGGCCAACCCCGCCCACGATCATTCCCACGGACATCGCCACACCGATGCTGATGAGGACCTCGGTGCGTCCGCGCACCCCCAAGCCCGCCGCCCCAATAAGAACCACAACCACCGTCAGCCACGCCGCAGAATTGACAATAATGACCGCGCGGGCCGCCTCCACTGCGTAGAGCACCCGCGACCCGTGGTAAATGAAGGCGTAACCGAGAAGAGCCGGCGCCATGGCCAGCATGGCGGTATCCATATGAGCCACCGGACGCGCCACCGCGAAGAGTGCCTGGGCGGGCTCCGCAACGGCCACCAGCAGTGCCACGCACAGCAGCCCGATATCGAAGACAAGGCGTGAGGAGCGGGCGGTGATCCGAGCCAGGCCCGGGCGCCCGGGGATCGCGGCGGCTTCCGCGAGGCGTGGGAAAACCGCGGTGGCGATCGGAACAGCCAGCACGGCATAAGGAACCATATAGAGCTGGTTCGCGAAAGTGAAAACCGGGTAGGTTCCCACATCACCGCGGGCATTGGCGAAAAGCATGACCGCGATGATCTGAATTTGCTGAGCAAGCAGGCCAGCCAGCCCGGCCGCGCTTAACCGGAGCGCCCGACGCCCTACCCCCGGCGGGAAACGGAATGTGGGCCGCAGGGTGATGCGGCGGAGCACCGGGATGAGCTGGGGAAGGGAAAAGACCGCGACCCCCGCCGTGGTCCCCCAGGCCAGCACATAGAGAGCCGTGCGCGAAATCCGCGCCGGATCGTGCTGCTGGCCCGCGGCTAGCTGCGTGAAAATAAGGAAGGTAATAATAACTGTGACGGAGGAGAGCAGCGGGGCAAGAGCCGGAAGCACAAATTTTTTATGCGCCTGCAAAAGTCCCGTACACACGACCGACAGTCCATAGAGCGGGATTTGCCAGGCGAAAATCCGGAGCAGGGTGGCAGCGAACTCCACGCTAGCGGCAGGCGATCCCTCCCCCAGGAGCACGTCCATAATGGGCCGGGCGCCCAGGGTAACGAGCCCGGCAACCGGAATCCCGATGGCAAGTACCCAGGTGAACAAGGCCGAGGCGGTGCGGGATACCTCCGCGGCCAATGCCTTGGCCAGGAATCCGGAGACCAGCGGAATGACCGCGGCGGCCAAGGCCCCGCCGGCCGCGATTTCAAAAAGCACATTGGGGACGGTATTCGCCGTCGAATAAGCCTCCCCGGCGAGGGAATCCCCCAGCGCCCCGTTTTGCACCCAGGCGCGCACAAACCCCATGGCACGCGAGAGCAGGGTGAGAATCGCTATGGTTCCGGCTGCTCCGAGTGCCGTTCCGAGAACTTTTTTCATGCCCGGCCCGCCTGGTCGAGGGCGCGCAACCACGGATGGGTTGCGATGACCCGCGAAAATGATATTTTTTCACTCGCGATATTAAGGGCGACGACGACGCCCAGCGCCCCGCGCCGCACCCAAGGCCCGCGGCTGGCAAGCGTCCACCCCAGGGCCGCGCCCACCGCATTTGCTCCGGTATCTCCGAGCATGACCGTGCCCGCGAGATCCGCGGGCAGGCAGGCAACGCCGGTACCGACAAGTGCGGCGGCAATAGGCCCGGATGGCGGGTAACTGAGAAGAGAAAAAGGAGCAGCCGCGATCAGGGTACCTTTCCAGGCGCGACCCGGCGCGAGGTCGAGGAGATTAATAAGATTTGCGGTGGCAGCGATAAGCACGGCGCGTTCAGCGCGCAGGGCGAGCTGCCGGGAACGAGACCCGGTAGCACTGATCGGGAAACCCGCTGCCGCGACCGCGCCGAGCCCAATAATCACTATTTTCAAAGCTCCGGAAGTCAGGTGGCCGTGCGCCAGTGCTCCGAGGTGGCCGCGCAACCCCTTGGAGGTTCGCGAAAATGCGCCCTCGTAGAAATCGTCGATATAACCGGCCAGTCCGCCGCTAAGCGCCGCGAGCACGGGATGGCCCGAACACCTGCCTCCGGAGAGCAGGGAGCCCACCGTGCACCCCGTGGTGACACCCGCCACCGCCACCGGGCCTTCCCGCAAACTGACACTGCGCCCATCCTTGGCAGTGCGCTGCCAGGCGGGTGCGGTGCGCCGGGCGAGCAGCTTCTCGGCTGCGCGGGCGGCGGCGTATCCGGCCAGGGCTGCGGCACCCAGGCGCACCTGGTTCCTCCAGAAAGCAGAAAGGGTCATGAACCCATGGTACCGTTACTGCCCTGCCGGAGCCTGCCCACCTTCGGGAGCCTGCCCGCCTTCCGCGGGCGCGGGAGCCGGCGCCGGAGCCTGTTCGGGGTGCGGGGCAGGCGCTGCTTGCGCCGGCGCTGCCGAATTTTGACGCTCCCCAATCGCGCTATCCGCTCCGGGGGCTACCCCGAGGTGGACGTGGCGTTCATGCAGTTCAGCAGCTGCCGCCATGGGAATATTGACATCACCAAGCGCGGTCTGCGCCGAATCCACCGTCGATCCGTTTTTTGCGGAACGCACGGCTCCCAATACCGAGTTTCCGTCTGTTCCCGCTCCGACGGCCACGGCCGGACCGCGTCCGGCAATAGCTGCGAAGGCAGCCTGGTAGGTATCCGTAATATGCGGTGAGGTGGTCGCCTTGTCGGCCGGAACCGGTGCGGTCTCGGCCGGATCCGCGGTGATAAAAACAACCACCTCCGCGGCTTCACTCGGAGCAACCGCCACGTCGATCAGCTTATTTTCCGGGGAGGTGAGAAGAGTGATGAGCGTCGTCGCCCCCGCATCTTCGGGCGCGGAACGTACCACGGTATCCACGGCCGCCCCGAGAATCGCATCCGCGGAACCACCGGCCGGCAAGTCCTTGACATAAGAGCCGAGGTTACCGGAAAGGGTGGAACGGTAGGTGGCGTATTCGGTATCAGTAAAGGCTGGGGCTAGGGTGATTTCACCCGTGATACGGGCACCGGCCGCGGTTAGGCTCTGCCGGGTCTTCTCCACGATGGCTCCGTCCGCGCCGGCCGCCGCCACGATAGCAACGCGCCGGTTGGTTAGCGTTCCAGCATTGAGTTGCTCGCCGGCACCGAGCAGCGCCGTCGACGCCGCATCGAGCTGCGCCCCGCGTTGATCAAGCTCCACGCGCATCTTGTCACGCGATTCACGCAGGGAATCCACCTGGCCGGTGAGCCCGTGCGCGATGGAATTTTGCAGCGGTCCGGCCCCGAGAATCACTCCGATGGCAAGCGCCAAAAACACCGAAACCAGGGAAACGAGATGATACCTAAAATCAACCATCAGCTAACTTTCCTAGAAGAGATTACGGAACCACTCGGCAAGATCCCCGAGGCGAGTGGTGAGCACGGACAGGAAGGTTTGGCCCGCACCGGTGACGGCCAGGGCAGCGAAGAGCGCAAAGACTCCCGCAAGAATGAGGGCGACGAGCATCCAATTCGAGATCGAGGAGCGGTAGAGGCGCGAAACTCCTTTCGCGTCAATGAGCTTGCCCCCCACCACCAGACGGGTAAGGAAAGTGGATGCCATTCCCGCCCGGCCTTTATCGAGGAATTCAAGAATCGTATTGTGCGTGCCCACCGCCACAATGAGCTTGGCACCTTTGGAATCAGCCAGCAGCATGGCAACATCTTCGGAGGTTCCGGTAGCCGGGAAGACCACGTGATCCACTCCCAGATCCTCCACCCGTTTCTTACCTGGTGCGCGCCCATCGCGATAGGCGTGCACCACTACCTCAGCACCGCAGCGCAAGGCTTTATCGGAAACCGAATCCATATCGCCCACGATAATATCCGGGGTGTAGCCAAGTTCCAGAAGCGCATCGGCCCCGCCGTCCACCCCGATCATAAGCGGGCGATTTTCCCGGATATAGGGGCGCAGGGCGCGCAGGTCTTCACGGTAGTCGTAGCCGCGCACCACCACGAGCACGTGGCGGTGCTCCATGGACGTACGGATATCGGGAATTCCCACCCCGTCGAGGATAAGACCCTGTTCCTCGTTGAGATATTCGAGGGTATTGGCGGCAAAAGCACGCAGTTGCACGGTCATGCCCGCGCGGGCGGCCTCGCTATCGCGAGCGATGCTCTGCGCGGTTTGCAAGGTGCCCTCCGCAATAACGCGCCCGCCTGCCACCACGCGCGCCCCGTCAATATCGACCCACTGGCCCTCGGAGATATCCATAATTTCTGGGCCGAGGTCATCGATAAGCGGAATACCGGCTTCTTCCAGAATCGCCGGGCCAAGATTCGGGTAGCGCCCCGAGATAGACTTCGCGGCATTGAGCACGGCAACGGGCTGCGCGGCCACGAGGTTTTCCGCCGCCACCCTATCCAGATCTGTGTGGTTAATAATCGCTACATCGCCGACTTGGAGACGACGAGTGAGATTTTTGGTGCGCGCGTCCACCCGGGCCGGACCGGCCAGGGTTCCTTCCGCAACGACCTTCTTTTTTCGCCATAACTTCGATGCCACAAGCTTTATAGTGCCACACTCGCGGCCTTAAGTAGCTCAGCGGCGTGCGCGCGTGCCACATCGGTATCGCTGCCCGAAAGCATGCGCGCCAGTTCCGCTTCGCGTTGCGGCCCGGTGACGTCACGCAGCTCCGTGCGTGCGGCACTTTCTTCAAGTTGTTTCACGACGACGAGTTGGTGCTCGGCACAGGCCGCGACCTGGGCGAGGTGGGTAACAACAATAACCTGGGCGCTGCCGGCCAGTTTTGCCAGTCTTTTCCCGACCGCGGTGGCGGCACGGCCCCCAATCCCGGCATCAACTTCGTCGAAAAGGAAGGTGTGGCCGCGCTGAGCGCGCCGCGCCGCCAATCCCACTTCGAGGGCGAGCATAACGCGCGAGAGTTCACCACCAGAAGCGCCCGATGCGAGCGAAGAGAGCGGAGCACCGCGGTGAGCGGCAAGCAAAAAAGTGACGGAATCCGCACCGCTTGGACCGGGATCCGCGGCGCTCACTGCCACGGTGAAACGGGCATCGGGCAAAGAGAGTTCGGGAAGTTCCGTTTCCACCGCGCGGGCGAGTTCTTCCCCGGCAGCGGTACGCGCCGCCCGCAGGGCTGCTCCGGCTTGTTCCAGGGCAGCATGAGCTTGCGAAAGCTCTTTTTCAAGACGTTCCAGGGTAGCTGCCGGGTCATCGAGGTTTTCTAGGCCCTCTCGGGCCTCAGCGGCAGCCCGCAGGATTTCTTCGCCGCTCATTCCCAGCTGTTTGCGCAGTCCGGCCAGTTCGGAGCGACGCGAATAAATGGTGGAGAGCTCCTCGGGTTGGGCTTGGGTGCAACGTGCCAGTTCCGCAATCTCGGTGTGGATATCCGTGATATCGGCTTCGGCGCTTTCCAGGCGTTCCCGGAGCTCCCCGAGCTTGGTATTCGGCACATCCGGGCCGCTGAGCTCAAGGACGCGTTCGAGTTGTGCACCCGCACTTCCCAGCGCGGATATAGCTCCGTTTTCGGTATCGCTCCCGCTCAGGGCTTCAGCAGCCGCGGAGTAGGCCCCGTACATTTCCACCGCATTTTCGAGCACCCGGGCGCGCGCCCGCAGGGCTTCTTCCTCACCGGGCTGGGGATCGACCGCCTCAACTTTGTCAAGCAAGGCTCGGTAGGCTAAACGCTGTTGCGCAGCACGCTGCGCCCCGGCCCGAAAGGCATCGCGAGCTTCCCGGGCTTCCCCGTAGTTTTTCCATGCCTGCTCCCACGCTTTTTTCGCCCGCGTAACGGCTTCCCCTCCGAATTCATCGACCGCCGCGCGCTGCTGGCTGGGGTTCCCCAGCCGAATCTGATCGGATTGGCCGTGCACGGTCACAAGTTCGGCCGCGATATCGGTGAGTACCGCAGTGGGAACCGAGCGCCCTCCGACGAAGGCACGGGAACGCCCTTTCGCGGGAATATGCCGGGCAATAATCACGGCGGCGGTATCGCCGTCCACGTCGTACCGCCCCCCGGCCTCGGTGATGCGTTCCAGAAGCGGAGAAGCGGCGTCCACGAGAAACGTTCCTTCCACTTCCGCTTGGGCGGCCCCGGCCCGCACACGCGCCGGATTTGCTTTCGCTCCCAGAAGCAATGTCAGGGAGGTTACCGCCATGGTTTTTCCCGCCCCGGTTTCCCCGGTCAGCGCGGTGAGCCCGCGAGACAGATTAAGTTCAGCTTCCGCAATAACACCGAGATTGCGGATGCGTACCTGTTCGATCATTCCCGTACCTCACGCTCGCGCCAGCCGCGCACCGGTAGGTGGAAACGTGCCACCAAACGCCCGGAGAAAGGTGTTTCATTCAGACGGGCGAGCTTGACCGGACGTTCCCCACGCACCGCGGTAATCACGGTTCCTTCGGGTGCTACAAGCCGACGCCGCGAATCACAAGAAACCATAGCCTCATCGCGCAAAACCCGTACTTCCAAGGTTGAGTAAGGGCTGACCACAAGCGGACGGGTAAAAAGCGCGTGGGCTGCTACCGGAGTGAGAAGGAGTGCCTCCACGCTCGGCCATACCACCGGTCCGCCAGCTGAGAAGTTGTATGCCGTGGAGCCGGTGGGCGTTGAGAGTAACACCGCATCAGCTTTGAAAGCGGAGATTTCGCGCCCGTCCACCCCGATGGACGTTTCTATGAGACGCGAGTTAAAAGCCTTTTCCACCGAGACTTCGTTGAGGGCCCACTGGACGTTACAGGAGCCATCCGGGCGCTGCACATGCACGTCAATGGTCATGCGTTCGGAAATAACCCAATCGCGCGCGGCGATTCTTTCCACGACGGCAGGGAGCTCATCGGGTTGCGCTTCGGAAAGAAAACCCATATGCCCGTAGTTGATACCGAGGATAGGCACCCCGGTGCTGCGACCTAACTCAGCGCCGCGCAAAATCGTGCCGTCCCCACCCATGACGAGGATAAGATCCGCATCGCGGGCACCCGCCAGGGTTTCACTGGTGTCCACCCGCACGCCGCGGTCTTCTAGGGCGACAATCGCATCGTGAGCGGCGCGTTCCATCTGCGGTGGTAACGTGCGATTGACGACCAGGGCGACTTTTGGTTCTGCCATCGAATGCCTCCCCTCTCCCAGGTATCCTACCGCGCTACCGTGCTGGCCGTCCTTGACCCGCAGGCCCGGCTTTCACCGCGGCCCGCACACTTTCTTCGAGGTTCTCGCCTAGCTGATCGGTAGCATTTTTCTTCATATAAAGAAAGTATTCAACGTTCCCCGCCGGTCCGGGCAGGGGCGACGGCGCGATCGCTTGCAGCGCCAGCCCCGCGGCACGGGCAGAAAGGGCGACGTCGCACACTGCCTCCACGTGGTACTCCGGATTTCGTACCACCCCGTGCGCACCGATTTTCTCCCGGCCTACCTCGAATTGAGGCTTAACCATAAGCAAAAAATCGGCCGTTGGCGAACTCGCCGCAGCGAGCGGGGCAACGAGGAGTCGCAAAGAAATAAAAGATAGGTCCCCGACAACCAGATCGGGAGCAGGCGCGACCACCGCGGGCTCCAGGGTACGCACATTCGTGCGTTCCAGCACGGTGACGCGGGGGTCTTCACGCAGCTTCCAGGCTAGTTGGCCATAGCCAACATCCACGGCAACCACGTGGGCGGCACCGCGCCGCAGCAGCACATCGGTGAATCCGCCCGTGGAAGCACCCGCATCCAGGGCACGGACTCCCTCCACACGCGGGCCGGCATCCCCGAGATACTCGAGGGCGCCCAGGAGTTTATATGCTCCGCGGGAGACGTAGCGATCCTGAGCCGCTTCTTTGACCAGAAGTGCCTGGGCCGGATCCATCTGCCGGGCGGGTTTCGTTACCTCAGCTCCGTCAAGGAATACCTGACCTTCACGAATGAGCACCGCGGCATCCTGGCGGGAGCGCGCGAGCCCACGCCGCACGAGTTCCGCGTCAACGCGCCGTAAACGCCCCATAGGCTCGCCTTTCTGATTTAGACCCGCGCCCGGGATAGGCGCCGGCCGAGTTCGGTGTGAATCGCCTCCAGCTGTTCAATCTGTTCGGGCAGATCAAGCTCGTTGAGATTCTCTAAGGCCGCCTCAATATTGAGCGGAGCGCTCGGGCGCGGTACCGTTCCTCCAGGTGCCGCGGCTCTTTCCTGATCCGTCATCGCCGCTCCACGATGATGTCCTCGAGCGTGACATTTTCGCTAAGCCCACGATCACGGGCCTCCCATACCGCGTGCACCGCGGCCCGGTAGGTGTCCAGCCCCAGGTGGGGCCCACATCCATCGGAGGTGACCAGGCGGGCCGCTGCGCCGTCGTTACTATGATCAACCTGTGCCCAGGATGTGCCCGCAACCCAGCGTTCACCTTCCCGATAGATCTCCGGGTAGTCCTCGTTGAGGACCCGCAGATCATCACCGAGATAATCGGGGCGTTCTTCCTGCGCAGCCAGCATAATATCGCGGGCGGAACTGACTCCGGTAAGCACGTGGAGGCTGGCGATACCTGCGGCACGCGCGCCGCGAATATCGGTATTGAGCCGGTCACCGATAGCGAGGGGACGGCTGGCTCCGAGCATCTCCATCCCGATGGCAAAAATCGCGGGATCGGGTTTGCCCGCGGAGAGCGGTTTCACCCCGGTGGCGTTAACTACTGCAGCCACGAGTGAGCCGCAGCCGACCATAAAGCCCCGCTCCATGGGGAGAGTCGCATCGAGATTCGTAGCAACGAAAAGGGCACCGCGGCGAATAGCCAGGGCCACTTCCGAGAGCGCTGCCCAGTCAATCGTCGGGTAAAACCCCATAATGACCACGTCCGGATTATCATCCGCGGATATAACCGGAACAAGGCTGGTTTCACTCACCGCACGATGCAGACCGTTACCCCCGATAACGAGGGCTTTTGCTCCGGCCGGCACCCGTGACGCGGCGAGCCGTGTGCTCGCCATCGCGGAGGTGAGCACCGTTGTTGCCGGGGCTGAAATTCCCACTGTCGCGAGGTGCGCGGCGACTTCTTCCTGGGTACGCGAGGCGTTATTGGTAAGGAAAAGCGGGCGCATTCCGGCCGCGATGGCGCGCCCGTAGGCATCGGCAGCGTTGGGGGCCGGATCGGTGCCCAGATAAACGACACCGTCCAGATCGAAAATCACGCCGTCAAAATGAGATACCAGACTCACCATTACTCTTCTTCTGACTCCGGCTCCGGTTCCGAAATGGCCTGCGTCTCGACCTCAGCTTCGTGCGCCAGTTCAGGTTCAGCTGCGGTTACATACGCCGGTTCCGTCTCGGATTCCGTATCAGACTCAGCTAGTGCTCCGGCCTCAGGCTCTGCTTCCGCTACCTGTTCCGCTTCCGTTTCCCCGGCTACGTTCGTATCGGTTTCTAATTCGGACGCGTCCGCTGCGTCGGACTCAGGGTCCTCCGCGGTGAACAGCTCGACTTCACCTTCGGCGTTGTAGACCGGGTTCCAGCGGGCCCGCAGCTCGTCAGCCTCTTCCACGCGTCCTAGCTCTTCGAGGCGATCTGCTTTAATGAGCTCAACGCGCGCGCGCAATTCTTCATCGAGGTTCTCGACCTTGATTTTCTCCAAAACAGCGAGTCCCGCCTCAGAATCTCCCGCGTCCGCGCGGGCGCCGGACGTCACCAGTGCCAATTCCAGCGTGGTGGCGGTATTGAGCCGCTTGAGCGGAATTTCGGCAATAAAGGCGAGAGCCTTTTCGGGCCGTCCCAAGCCACGCTCGGAATCAGCCTCGAGGGCCACATGCGAGTAATCATCGGTCATACGCCGATACGTGCGCAGCTCACGCAACGCTTCGGAATATCGGCCGGTCAAGTAGGACGTCAATCCCAGCGCCTCGCGCACAATATCGATGCGCGCCGCGTGCCGATAGGCCGCTTTGGCGTGCTCGTAGGCGAGTTCCGGGTTCTGGTCCATCATCGATCCGGCATAAACCAGGTGCCGTGCCACATTCTCGGACACCGCCGGCGCGAGAACTTTAAGCTTACGCCGCGACTCCGCTGCAAGATCCTGCGCATTGACGGTTTCGGGAACGAAGGGATCCTTCGCTCCACCGCGACTGCGCCGATCATCCCGCCGCTTCTTATCGTCCTCGCGATGCCCGCCACGGTCCTCGCGGCGCCGATCATCCCGGCGATAGTTATCGCGACGGCGCTCATGGCGGCGCCCGTCGCCACGCCAATGATCGTCACGCTCAAAACGGCGCCTGGCATCGCCCTGGTCGCGGCCCCCGTAGTTGTTGTTATCGCGTGGTTCATCTTCGTTGGTACGACGACGATCTTCGCGTCCAGAGCGGTCATTGTAACGATCATCGCGGCGCCCACTGAATCGCTTATCCTGGCTCCGGCGGTCTTCACGCCATTGGCCGCCGCGGCCTGCGCGCCGGTCGCGACGATCATTGCGGCCTTCGCCGCTCCGATCCCAGGAACCTCGCGACTCGCGTGATTCGTTTGAATCCCGGTCGTTCCAATCGCGCCGGTATCCACGATGGTCCTCACGGTCACGGCGGTTATGGAATCCGCTCTTCTGCCCGTGTTCACCGTGACCATCTTGGAATTCGCCTCGACGGTTCCACGACGAGCGCCGGTTGCCACTATCGCGCCCACCATAGGAATCTCGCGATTCCCATGACTCGCGATCCTGGCGCCGATCATCACTGCGGCCTCCGCGCCGATCACCTTGATGCCGGTTCCACCGGGATTCACGGTTATCCCGCCGCCGTGATCCGCCACGGTGATCATTCCAGGCATCGCGAGGATCGCTCCAATCGCGTTCCCCACCGTTTCCCCCAGATTCACGCTGCGAGGATTCGCGCGGTTGCCGTGCCGAGCGCCATTGTCCTCTCGGACGGTCGTCTTCGGAGCGTGCGTCGCTCCACTCTTCGTGGTCAGACATTTTATTCCTCGCAGTTCGATTGTAAAGAATCACGATGCTGTGCTTATTTTAGGCCGACTTCAGCTCGGCCGCGCGCTGAGCAGCCAATTTTGGCGCGCAGAGATTAATAAAAGTGTGGGGTGTGTTCTATGCCCTATCTAAAAAGACATAAACACACCCCACACACAATAAGAAACATGGCGGCAGCAACCTACTCTCCCACACCCCACCGAGTGCAGTACCATCAGCGCAAACAACCTTAGCTACCGGGTTCGAAAAGGATACCGGGCGTAACCTTGCCGCTATAACCACCGCCACAACCAAAACACCAACCAACCACCACTATGGTGGCCAGTCATCGCACAGTGAACGCAAACACCCAATCTCACGCAAAAACAATTCCAAATGCCTTGTTATTTTGGCTATCGGTCCATTAGTACCAGTCAACTAAACACCTCACAATGCTTACATCCCTGGCCTATCAACCCGATCATCAACCGGGGACCTCACCCACAACAAAATGTGGAACGAGAACTAATCT
>NZ_JASPCQ010000009.1:0-84232 GCF_030230305.1 Actinotignum sanguinis | reverse complement strand
ATGGTTTAAAAAGAAAGTGGTCGGAAACATTATCAAATGCTTCCGACCACTTCCCACGAGACTACTGATACAGCCCCATCTTTGTGCGATTTGTGCCCCGAACAGGATTCGAACCTGCGGCCTTTCGCTCCGGAGGCGAACGCTCTATCCCCTGAGCTATCGGGGCGCACTGCGCTACTTTACCACGTTGGTGGGCGCCAGGAAAAATACGCGGATTCTCCAACGGAGTGCCATATCGTATGTGGCTGCGGGTGGCGTGCAATTTTGTCGGGCTTAGCACGTACACTTAGATACGTGACTCCGGAAGAACTCAGTGCATGTATCGCGGCGGAAATCAGCGCCGCACGTAATGAAGGTCAGCTTCACCTCGATGGTGATATTCCCGCGGTGAAAATCGAGCGCCCGCGTTCGCGTGAGCACGGGGATTGGGCCACCAATGTGGCTATGCAGCTCGCCAAGCGCGCGGGAATGCCCCCGCGTGACCTGGCCACCCTGCTGGCCGGGCGCCTTGAGGGCGTCGCCGGTATCGCCCAGGTAGAGGTAGCCGGCCCCGGTTTTATTAATATTCGCCTCTCCGCGGGTGCGGCCGGGGAACTGGCCCGTACCATCGTGGAGCAGGCGGAACGCTACGGTTCTTCACAGGCCGGTGCCGGGACCACCGTTAATCTGGAATACGTTTCGGCAAATCCCACCGGTCCTATCCATATCGGGGGAGCGCGATGGGCTGCGGTGGGGGATACCCTCGCCCGGATTCTCAGCTTCACCGGCGCGAATGTCGTGCGCGAATACTATTTCAATGATCACGGCAACCAAATCAATCATTTCTCGGAAAGTTTGCTGGCCGCGGCGCTGGGCCGCGAAACACCGGAAGATGGCTACGGTGGAACATATATTTCCGATATTGCGCAGCAGGTTATTGACCAGGAGCTAGCTGCTGGCCATCCCGATCCGCGCACCCTCCCGGAAGTCGAAGCGCAGGAAGTGTTCCGCGCCGGGGGCGTTGAGCTCATGTTCGCGGAGATCAAGCACTCCCTGGCAGATTTCCGGGCCGAATTTGATGTGTTCTTCCACGAACAATCCCTTCACGATTCCGGAGCGGTTGCCGCAGCCATTGAAAAACTGCGCGAACGCGGTGTTATTTACGAAGAAGACAATGCGGTGTGGCTGCGCTCCACCGATTTCGGTGATGATAAGGATCGCGTTATCGTCAAATCGGATGGGGAAACCGCCTACTTCGCCGGTGATATCGCCTACTACCTCGATAAGCGGGACCGCGGGGCAGATCATGCCGTCTATATGCTCGGCGCGGATCATCACGGCTATATCGGGCGCATGTATGCCATGGCCCGCGCGTTCGGGGATACCGCCGGTAAGGGCGGCAATATGGAAATCCTCATCGGCCAGTTGGTCAACCTCAAGCGTGATGGCGTTCCGGTGCGCATGTCCAAACGCGCGGGCACCGTGGTGACCCTGGAAGACCTCGTGGATGCCGTGGGCGTGGATGCGGCACGCTATTCGCTGGTACGGGCCTCGGTGGATACCACCCTGGACCTGGATCTCAATGTTCTCGCTTCGCACACCAATGACAACCCGGTCTACTACGTGCAATACGCGCACGCCCGCACAGCTAATGTGGCCCGTAATGCGGCCGAACACGGGGTGCGGCGCGCGGATGCTTTCACCCCGGAACTGCTGGAGCAGGCCGATTCTGATCTGATCGGGCAGCTCGCCCGTTTCCCGGAAGTGGTTTCCCTGGCCGCGGCCAATCGCGAACCGCATCGGGTGGCCCGCTACCTGGAAGAGCTCGCGGGTGCCTACCACACCTGGTACGGCAAGGCTCGGGTCACCCCGCGCGCGGATGAGGAAGTCAGCGATCTGCATCGCACCCGCCTGTGGGTTAATGATGCGACCCGTCAGGTTCTCGCTAACGGGCTGCATCTGCTCGGGGTCAGCGCCCCGGAGAAAATGTGAGCGCCGCGGTGAGTGCTCTCGAGCAGCTACCCGCGCCCGTCCCGGATGGCTCGGCTACCGGGCTGTGGTCTACCACGGTGCGCCGCGTTCCTGGCGATCTTGAGGTGGGCGGCTGCTCGGTAAGTAAGCTGGCCGCGCAATTCGGCACCCCGCTCTACATCCTGGACGAAGCTGATGCTCGCGCGCGGGCTGCCGCCTGGGTGAGTGCCATGCGCGAGGCTTTTGCGGAGTTGGCAGGAGCGGATGTCTACTACGCCTGCAAGGCTTTTGCCAGCGTGGGCGTGGCCAGGTGGATGCTGGAGGAAGGTCTCCACCTGGATACCTGCTCCGAAGGTGAGTTGCGCATCGCCCTGGCGGCCGGAGCACGCGGGGAACAGCTCGGATTGCACGGAAATAATAAATCCGCGGCGGAAATTGAGCTGGCACTGGACCACGAGGTTGCTCACCTCGTGGTTGATTCTCTGGCCGAAGTGGAGATGGTGGCGGCCGCAGCTGCGCGGCGCGGGCAGGTAGCTGCCGTCGTGGTGCGGGTAACTTCCGGTATTCACGCGGGCGGCCACGATTTCATTGCTACCGCTCATGAGGACCAAAAATTCGGGTTGTCTCTTGCCGGTGGCGCCGCCTGGGAGGCTATTGGGCGTATTAGCGCCAATCCGTGGCTGCGCCTGGTGGGATTGCATTCGCATATCGGTTCCCAAATCGTGGCGACGGATGCTTTTGTGGCGGCGGCACGCGCCATCCTTGACCTGCGGGCTCGGGTGGCAGGTGAGCTGGGAACCGTTATCCCTGAAATAGATCTGGGGGGCGGCTACGGGGTGCGTTATACCGGTGCGGATCCGATTCCGCCCTCCCCGCGCGACTTCGCCGCCGTGCTCGCCGCGGAAGTGGCTCGGCACAGCGCCCAGAGTGGCATTCCCGCCCCGCGGGTATCCGTGGAACCGGGCCGTTCGATTATTGCCCCGGCCGGTATGACGCTCTACACCGTGGGAACCATCAAGGATGTCCACGTGGATGCCACCCGCACCCGCACCTATGTGTCGGTAGACGGGGGAATGTCCGATAATATCCGCCCCGCACTCTACGGTGCGGATTACACCGCGGCGCTCGTGGACCGCGCTCCTACCGCCCCGGGAGAGCCCGGATATTCGCGCGTATGCCGCGTGGTCGGTAAGCATTGCGAATCGGGCGATATTGTGGTGCGCGCCGTCGCCCTTCCGGAGGATATTCACGCTGGTGACCTGCTTGTCACGCCGGCCACCGGCGCCTACGGGCGGGTCATGGCCTCCCATTACAATATACTTCCCAGCCCGGGAGTTATTGCCGTGCGCGATGGCCGGGCCCGTTGGCTTATTCACCGGGAGACCGTGGCCGATCTCTTCGCGCTGGACGCGGATTATCCGGCCGCGGATTCCCCAGCGGCGGATTCTCCGGCCATCGCTGCTGACAACTAGCCCTCCGGAAACATCGTTATCCCTCCGGAAGAACCGCCTCGCTCACCTGCGCGGGCTTTTCCCAGGTATCCGGGGCGCTGCTCCAGGCCGAAATAGCGTCCACGACCGGGCGCAGCTCATGCACGGCAATCTGCCCGGCCGCCGTGGTATGCCCGGCCTGGCCCCAGGTGCCCGCGGAGCCGAAAATCGCGGAGGTAATGCGGCTCATGGTGCCCAAGGCCCCCATGGCGATGGTGATGAGCGGAACGTGCAGCTCCTGGCTGGCCCGATAGGTTGCATTGAGCACCGTCACCACATCGCCCGGATGTGCGGGCGTCACCGCTATTTTCGCGATGGAGGCCCCGTGTACCTGCAAGAGCCGCAAGCGGTTAACGATTTCATCTTCGGGCGGAGTGGAACGAAAATCATGGTAGGACCCGATCACCGGAATTTGGGCCCGCGCCGCTTCCTGAATAATGCGCTCGGTCCAAGCCCCGGTGCGGAAAAGCTCCGCGTCCACCGCATCCACCAGCCCGGATTGGATAAGGCGGATCACCAAAGGCCCGTAATCATCGGGCATAATCGCTTTCTGACCGCCCTCCGCCGCGGAGCGGAAAGTGCCCAGAATCGGCAGGTTAGTGGCCTGGCGCAAGAGGGTTCCCACCTCGGTGAGGGTGGAAAGATCCTCGAGGAAATCCACGCGCCATTCCAGGACGTCAATGTCCTGTGCGGGAAGCTTCGCTACCTGTGCCCGTAGCTCGTCACCATTGGCGGGCGTTATGGACACGAGGATTTTCGTCGGCCCGGAGCCGAAGGTGACGTCCTTGATTTTCACAGTGGGCATCGCGCACCTCGCTTTCTCTTCGTGCATCATTCGATGCATTTTCCATGGGGATATTGTACCCATCCGCGTGGTGAGCGCCACACCCGCGTATGGCCGCGCGTGGAGCTCATACACTCGCGTGCGCCCGCACGCGGAGCTCATCCACCCACAGCGGGCGGGCCGACAGCGCGCACCGGCTCCACCTTCGCTAGGCTAGGACACGCGAGGACAGATGAGGGGCCGGCGCATCGCCCGGACCGAGCCGGTATCCGCACGGACCAAGCCGGTATCCGCGCAGGCCGAGCCGGCATCCGCGCGGCGCGTTCGTCAAGATAAGGAGTAGGCGTGAAGGAAGTCAAGGTTGCCCTGCTGGGGGCGGGAACGGTAGGAAGCGCCGTCGTCCGCCTGCTGCAAGCCAATGCGGAAGAATTTAACCTGCGAGCCGGGGCGCGCCTGCGCGTGATCGGAATTGCGGTGCGCAACCTGGAGGCCCCGCGCGATCCGGCCATTGATCGCACGCTGCTCACAACCGATGCCCACGCCATTATTGCCCAGGCGGATATTGTTATTGAACTCATGGGCGGCATCGAACCGGCGCGCGAATATATTTTGGCCGCTTTTGCCGCCGGTGCCTCGGTGGTCACCGGAAATAAGGCGCTGCTGGCCGAACACGGTCCAGAATTGTACGACGCCGCGGCGCGTGCCGGCGTCGACCTCTATTACGAAGCCGCGGTGGGCGGGGCCGTCCCGGTGGTTTACGGGCTGCGCGAATCCCTCGCCGGGGACCGCGTTACCCATATCCTCGGAATCGTCAACGGCACCACCAATTACATCCTTGACGAAATGACCACCAACGGGGAAAGTTTCGATGCCGCGGTGAAGAAGGCGCAGGAGCTCGGCTACGCCGAAGCTGATCCGAGCGCCGATGTGGACGGGTACGACGCCGCGGCGAAATGCGCCATCCTGGCTTCTCTCGCTTTCCACACCCGCGTCCAGCTTTCGGATGTGCACACCCACGGAATCCGCGATATCACCCCGGATATGATTGCCTCGGCCGGGCGTGGCGGCTACGTGGTCAAGCTGGTGGCCTCCGCCAAGCGGCGCGCGGACGGCATTGAATTGTACGTGGGCCCCACCCTCATTCCCGCCCAGCATCCGCTCGCTACCGTACACGGCGCCTATAACGCCATTGTGGTGGAGGGCGAAGCCGCGGATCGGCTCATGTTCTACGGGCCGGGTGCCGGCGGGAACCCCACCGCCACCGCGGTGCTTTCCGATCTGGTGGCCGCCGCGCATCACCGCGTGCACGGTGGGCTGGCTCCGCGCGAACTGGCGTACGGCGAGCTGCCGATTCTGCCCCCTTCCCAGGCGCGTTCGCGCTTCCAGTTGAGCATGGACGTGGCCGATCACGTGGGTGTTCTCAGCGAAGTTACCGGGACTTTTGCCCGCCATAATGTTTCCATTAGCGGGGTGAGCCAAGAATCGCCCACCGCGGATCACCTGTGCCGCCTCACGGTTACCACCCACGAAGCCCTCCAAGCCGATGTGGAAGCAACCATTGCGGATCTCTCCGCCGCCGCGGGTCTGGCAACCGTACGCACCGCGAGCTTCGTGCGGGTGGAGGTGGCCTAATGCGTATCGCCACCTCCGAAGCGCGGGTGCGGGTCCCGGCGACCTCCGGCAATCTCGGTCCCGGCTTCGACTGCATGGGCATGGCGCATAACCTCTGGGACGAGGTGAGCGTGCGCCTCACCACCGGCGCTACCCGGGTGAGTATCGAAGGGGAAGGCGCGGATGTTCTTCCCACCGGTGAAGATCACCTCATCGTACGGGCTCTGCGCCGCGGTTTTGAGGCGGCGGCCCTGCCCGGCGTCGGTTTTGAACTGCACTGCGTTAACGCAATTCCGCAGGGGCGCGGCCTCGGTTCTTCCGCGGCGGCCGTGGTGGCCGGCTTACTGTTAGTGCGCGGCCTGGTAGATCGCCCCGATATATTCGACGACGGCGTGCTCCTCTCCCTCGCCACCGAATTTGAAGGGCACCCCGATAATGCCGCACCGGCGATTTTCGGGGGCGCCGTCGTTACATGGATGGAAGGAACGCAGGCCCGGGCGGCGCGTATCCCCACCGCGGTGGACACCACCCTCCTTATTCCCGGTGAACAGCTCCTGACCGAAAAGGCGCGGGCCGCGTTGCCGGATACCGTTCCGCACGCAGATGCCGCTTTTAATGCGTCGCGCACCGCCATGCTCACCCTTGCCCTGGAGCACTACCCCGATTTGCTGTGGCAGGCCACCGAGGATCGCCTCCACCAGGACTATCGCGCCGGGGCGATGCCGGCCTCCGCGGACGCGGTGCGGGCACTGCGCGCGGCCGGGTTCCCGGCCGTTATTTCCGGTGCGGGCCCATCCGTGCTAGTATTTTCACGCCTTGACGCTGACACAGTTTCTATGATGCAGCGGCGTGGATTTACGGTGAATACCGCTGGAATGTCCACACGGGGCGCCTATCTGGTGTAGACTAAGGTCTAACCGACGTTCTTATACCGGTTATTTCCCACGTACTTGAAATTGTCATAAGTGCGTTAACAACCCCTGAATTCCGAGGAAGGAACCTCGTGACGGAAACCCCAACATCAGGCGCAATCTCAACGATGCGGGTGCCGCAGCTGCGCGCGCTCGCCGAAGAACTCGGCCTGGACATTGACCCGAAAGCTAAGAAGGCGGACCTGCTCGCGGCCATTCGCGAAGTTCGCCCCGCGCGGCGCGGGCGGCCCCGCAAGGAAGATAGCCTCGCTAATATCAAGAAGACACGCGAAAAGCCCGCTGCTGCCACCACGGCAAAGCCCGCAGCGAAGAAGGAAAGCGCGGATGAAGCCGCATCGGTGTCCACCGCCGCGGAAGCAGCCACCCGCACCCACGCGGTAAGTGCCGCCAGTGCTGATGCCGCACCGGTGGCGGCGCCCAGTACCGCCGGCCACGATGATCGTGAGGAACGTAAAGTGCGGCGCCGGGTGCGCCGGGATCACCGCGAACCGGTGCATATCGATCTGCCCGAACCGAAGCAGGAAGCTGCCTCGACTGCCCGCCGTTCCGATTCCCTCAGTGATGAAAACACCCTCGCGGCCCTGGATGCCATTGGCGATGCCGCGGAACGCCGCGCTGGTGACCACCATGACACCACCTCGGAGCGCCGCCGTCGCAAGCGCAACCGGCGCGGTGAGGAACACGAAGAAGCCCGCCGCTCCCGGCGCACCTCGGAACGCGCCGAACGTACTGATCGCGCGGATCACGAGGTGGAGGATGCCGCCCCGGCTGCGAAGCCCGAACGTGAAGAACGCCAGGAGATCCCGGCCGGTAAGCGCCAGGCGGAGGATACCCTCGTTCCCGTCGCTGGCATTGTGGATACCCAGGGTAACCAGATGGTGCTGCGCACCGGCGGCTACCTGCCCGGCCCCAATGACGCGCAGATTTCCACCGCGCTGGTGCGCCAGTACGGTCTGCGCCGCGGGGATGCCGTGGTGGGTGCTATTCGCCAGCACGATGAGGATAATTCCTCGCATAATAACCGCAATAACAAGCGTAATCCGCGCCGTCGTTACAATAATCAAAACAATAACCGGTCCGGTAACCAGCTCGTCCAGGTGGATACTATTAACTCCCTGCCCGCAGCTGAAGCAGCGCGCCGCCCGGACTTTAATAAGCTCACCCCGGTCTACCCGGATGAGATTTTGCGCCTGGAAACCGAACGCAAGGGCCTGTCTACCCGCGCCATCGATTTGGTTGCCCCCATTGGCAAGGGCCAGCGCGGCCTCATTGTTTCCCCGCCGAAGGCCGGGAAAACCATGATTATGCAGCAGATCGCCAAGGCGATTGCCGCGAATGATCCCGAGGTTCATATCATGGTGGTTCTCGTGGATGAACGCCCCGAAGAAGTGACGGATATGCGTCGCATCGTCAAGGGCGAAGTGATTGCTTCCACCTTTGACCGCCCGGCTTCGGATCACACTATCGTCTCCGAACTGGCTATTGAGCGCGCCAAGCGCCTGGTGGAACTCGGTCAGGATGTGGTGGTTCTTCTCGATTCCCTCACCCGCCTTTCGCGTGCCTACAACCTCGCGGCACCGGCTTCGGGGCGTATCCTTTCCGGTGGTGTGGATGCCGCGGCGCTCTACCCGCCCAAGAAGTTCTTCGGTGCGGCGCGCAATATCGAAAATGGTGGCTCGCTCACGATTATCGCTTCCGCGCTGGTGGAAACCGGATCGAAGATGGACGAAGTTATTTTCGAAGAATTCAAGGGCACCGGCAATATGGAGCTGCGCCTCTCGCGCCAGCTCGCGGATCGGCGTATCTTCCCGGCGATCGATATCAACGCCTCGGGTACCCGCCGCGAAGAAATGCTCTACAAGCCCGAAGAACTCAAGGTCATCTGGCAGCTGCGCCGGGCCCTGGGAACTCTCGGAGTGGATGAAGCGGCGGACTTCGTGCTCAAGCGGATGCGGAATACCGAAAATAACGCGGAATTCCTCGTGTCGATTATGCGTTCCATGCAAGGATCGCGCGGCGAATAAGCCGAATAAAAACGGCGGGAGGAACCGGCCGGGTGGCCGGGTACCGAGCGCGTGGCGCACAATAGTGATGTGATACGCGCACGGTACCTTGTCTCGGCCGGCCCGCCCGTGCCATAATTTTCTGTCGGCTCCCGGTTCACCGTGATATGGAGAACCGTGCTCGGACCCGGGGGCAGCTACGAACCAAGGAGAGATAATGAAGCAGGGAATCCATCCCGATTACCACGAGGTCTCCGTGACCTGCACCTGCGGTAATGAGTTCACCACCCGTTCCACCTACAACGGTGACCATATGCGCGTGGAAGTGTGCAATAACTGCCACCCGTTCTACACCGGCAAGCAGAAGATCCTGGATACCGGTGGGCGCGTGGCTCGCTTCGAGGCACGCTACGGCAAGCGCAAGAAGTAAGCGCCACGGAAAGGAGCGTCACCGCAAGGGCGCTCCTTTTCTTTTTGCACTATTGTCGGTAGGGTCGCCACTCTCCGGTGGCGGCAGGGCACGCGCTGGGCGCGCGTGAAGAAAGGTCCTCGTTATGGCTGATACACGTCGTGAGGTTGCCGAGCACCATCTCGCTGAATTTGAAAAAATCGAAGCGGATATGGCTAGCCCGGAAGTTCTCTCCTCCCCGGATAAATTGCGTTCACTCGGGCGGCGCTATGCCGAACTCGGGCGGGTGGTACGCGTGTACCGGCGTTTCCTGCAGGCCGAACAGGACCTCACCGAAGCTAAGGAAATCATCTCCCAGGGCGGGGAAGATGCTGAACTCTTCCGCCCCGAACTTCCCGGAATGGAAGAACGCTACGAAGCTGCCTCCCAGGAACTCACGGAAGTCCTTATTCCCCGCGATGAAGACGACGCCCGCGATGTCATTATGGAGATCAAAGGTGGGGCCGGCGGGGAAGAATCCGCCCTCTTCGCGGGGGACCTGGCCCGCATGTACGAACGCTACGCCACCTCTAAGGGATGGAGTTGGGAAGTGCTGGGTGCCAACCAAACCGAGCTGGGTGGCTATAAGGACCTCGAGGTTGCCATCCGTTCCCGTGGGCAGCTTGAGGATCCTTCCGAAGGCGTCTGGGCCCACCTCAAGTACGAAGGCGGGGTCCACCGGGTGCAGCGCGTACCCGTAACCGAATCCCAAGGGCGCATCCAGACCTCCACCGCAGGGGTGCTTGTTTTCGCGGAAGTGGATGACCCGGGCGAAGTGGAAATCGCCGCGAATGACCTGCGGATTGACGTGTACCGTTCCTCGGGGCCGGGCGGGCAGTCCGTGAACACCACCGATTCGGCGGTGCGTATTACCCACCTTCCCACCGGGATTGTGGTCTCCATGCAGGATGAAAAATCGCAGATCCAAAATCGTGAATCCGCTATGCGGGTGCTGCGTGCCCGGTTGCGTCAGCTCCAGCTGGATCAACAGGCCGCTGAAAACGCGGAATTGCGCCATTCTCAGGTGCGTACCCTGGACCGCTCCGAGCGCATCCGCACCTATAATTTCCCGGAAAATCGTATTTCCGATCACCGCACCGGCTACAAGGCCCATAATCTCGACGCGGTTCTCGATGGGGACTTGGATGCCGTCATCGATTCGGCCCGGATTATGGATGAAGCGGCTCGTATGGAAGCCGCGGAAGAAAAGTAGAAGGTAGCCGAGCGCTATGACCACCTGGGCGGAATTGCTGGCAGGTGCCACCGCGCAGCTCACCGCGGCCGGGGTAGATTCGCCGGCCGCCGATGCCCGCTGGCTGGCCGAAGCGGCCGCCGGGAAGCGCCCCGATCCGCGCACCACCCCGCCTCCGGCGCAGCGCGAACTTTTCACCCGGTATCTGGCCCGCCGCGCCGCGCGCGAGCCACTTCAGCATATTACCGGGCGGATGTATTTCCGCTACCTCGAGCTGGTATCCACCCCCGATGCGCTTATTGTGCGCCCGGAAACTGAGATCGTAGCCGAACGCGCCATCGCGGCCGCGCGGGCGTGCGTAGCCGCGCATACCCGCGGGAACGGTACCGCCAGGGGGAACGACGGCGCAGCGGCGGCGCGGAACGGCGCCGCCGGGCAGCAGGCAGGCCCCCTTGTTGTCGATCTTGGCACCGGCAGCGGGGCCATTGCCTTGAGTATCGCTACCGAAGTCCCCGCTGTCCGGGTGATCGGCGTCGATACAGATCCCCGGGCCTTGCACCTGGCCACCACCAATAATGCCCGCTACGGCTCGCCCGTTACTTTTCTGCACCACGATGTGACTGAGCCGCTTCCCGAACTGGACCACGCGGTCGACGTCGTCGTCGCTAATCCTCCCTATATTCCACCCGATACGCCCGTGAGCGCAGAAGTGCGGGCCGATCCGGCGCGGGCCCTGTGGGGTGGGGGAGCGGACGGCCTGGACCTGCCCAGGCTTTTCGTGGCGCGCGCGGCGCAGCTACTGCGGGGCGGGGGTATCCTCGTTCTCGAACACGCCGAGACGCAGAGCGCGCCCCTGCGCGAATACGCTCGGACGCAGGGTTTCACCCGGGTGGCAACCGGCCGGGACCTGGCTGGGCGAGAACGTTTTTTGGAGGCAGAATATGGACACCTGTGATGCCGCGGTAGCCGCCCTCGCGCGCGGCGAGCTCGTGGTTCTCCCAACCGATACCGTTTACGGCCTGGGCGCGGATGCGTTTTCGCGCGCGGCTGTCACCCGGCTCCTCACCGCGAAAGGCCGCGGGCGCGATAAGCCTTCCCCGGTGCTCGTCGCTTCGATGGACGACGCCGCCCGTTTGACTTCCGCCATCCCGGCCGGCGCCCGCGCACTCGCCGCGGCGTACTGGCCCGGGGCTCTCACCCTCATCCTCCCCGCGAATAACAGCATCGGCTGGGACCTGGGCGAAACCCACGGAACCGTGGCGCTGCGCATGCCCGATCATCCGCTCGCTCTGGAGCTGCTGCGCCGCACCGGCCCGCTAGCCGTTTCCTCCGCGAATCTTACCGAGCACGCCCCGGCCCGCACCGCCGCGCAGGCCCGCGCGCAGCTGGGAGAGAAAGTCGCGGTGTACCTGGACGGGGGCACCGCACCGGGCGGGGTGCCGTCCACCATTGTGAGCTTCGCGGGGGAGCGGGCGCAGATTCTGCGCCACGGCGCTATTGCTGATGAGGATATCGCCGCCATCGTGCCGCTGGGCTGAAGCGATGCGGCGGCGCCGCACGGAAGCACGGTGCGGGCCGGCTAGACTGAACGGCAACAGCACTAGGAAGGAGAGAGCATGCGCGTCTACCTGCTCATGATGGTGCTCAGCTGCGCCATCACTTACTTCCTGGTTCCCGCGATTCTGCGCCTGGCGCTGCGCGTGGGCGCCATGACGCAGGTGCGCGAACGCGATATCCACACCGTGCCCATCCCGCGATTGGGCGGGGTGGCGATGTTCTTGGGATTTTCGGCCTCGTTCGCCATTGCCTCGCAGATCCCCTACCTGCACCGGGTGCTCGGGCCCGCCTCCCAAGCCTGGGCGATTTGGCTGGGCGCCGGGCTTATGTGCCTGGTGGGTGCCATCGACGATATCTGGGAACTCGATTGGATGACGAAACTGGCCGGCGAAGTGCTGGCCGCTGGGGTCATGGCCTGGCAGGGCGTCCAATTCGTCACGCTGCCCTTTATGGGGCTGACCGTGGGCTCCACCCGCCTATCGATTTTCTTCACCATCCTTATGGTGGTCATCACGGTGAACGCCGTGAATTTTATGGACGGGCTGGACGGGCTGGCCGCCGGGATCGTGGGGATTGCCTCCCTGGCTTTCTTTATTTATTCCTATATTCTTACCCGCAATGCCACCCCGGGGGATTACACCTCGGTGGCCTGCGCCGCCGCGGCGGCCACGGTGGGGATGTGCGCCGGGATTCTGCCGCATAATTTCCACCCGGCTCGTATCTTTATGGGTGATTCGGGCGCGCTTATGCTCGGCATGGTGCTGGCCGCCTCGGCTATCCAGGTCACCGGGCAGATCGATCCGCAATCCACCTCCCTCGGCTACGCGCTCCCGGCGTATTTGCCGCTGCTGCTGGCCCTCGCCGTGGTGGTGCTGCCCCTCTCTGATTTCATCTGGGCCGTCACCCGGCGCTTGGCCCGCGGGCAGTCCCCTTTCCACGCCGACGCCGGCCACCTCCACCACCGCCTGCTACGCCTGGGCCATTCGCATACCGGCACCGTGCTCATTCTCTATCTGTGGACGGCTATTTTCTCCTTCAGCTGCATGTTGCTTATTGTGCTACCCGCCCGGCACGTCGCCCTGATCGGTGCGGCGGGGGTGGTGCTTGGTTGCGTGGTCACCTTCGGGATGTTTGGCCGACGGCGCAGCTCGGCGGCGCGCGGGGAGCGAATCCCGGAGGAGAATGCCGGAGATGCGCCTGTTTCCATGATTGAGCAGGCGCGGGAAACAGAGCCGGTGCAGGAAGCGGAGGAGCATCAATGAGGGCCCAATCCGGGTGGGGGGCCGCCCCGAGCGGAGGCGCCGCGCGCGTGCTGCGCCGTGCCCAGCTGAGCGCAACGCTCGGATGCGTCGTCGTCGGAATAATCGGGATAGCGATGTGCCTGCTTGCCGGTCAAGGTGAGCACGCCTGCGCCGTGGGATGGGCCACCCTCATTGCGTTTATCCTCCAGGTGGTGACCTGGGGCAGTGCGCGTTACCTGCCCGGCGGGAGCGGATGGGCCCTGGCTAGCTACGCGGTCAAACTTGTGGTGGTGTTAGGCGGTCTCGGGGCGGTGCGGGCTTTGACCGCCGCGCCGGTGGGAACCGCGGCGCTGGCGCTTGCCGGGCTCATTATCTGTGCGCTCGCGGTGCAATCGTGGGTGGTAGTGCGCGCGGATCTTCGTGCGACCGCATCGTGAGCCACCCGGGATGCCAGGCCGCGTTTCGCGGGTATATTCGGGAACAGGGCGCTTAGTCCTAGCCGCGCAGAGGCGGTAAGAGTAACGTAGACCACTGTTCACGGCGGCAAAGTTCAAGGCCGCGCGGTGATGACAATTGTGATTTCCACGCTAAGATAGGTTAGCAGTGCCGTTCAGGCGGGGTTCCCGCCGCGGAAAGATTCGATGGAGAGGGTGAGCGCATGGCAGTCGGTTCGTTCGCGAATCTGAGCATGCTCGGCCTGCCGATGGAGAACGACGGGTTCCACGCCCCGGGAGTTGAGGAATTCTTCCCCGCCCCCATCTTCTTCGCCGGCACGCCATTTGAGATGAATCGCGTGATGGTGATTCGTCTTCTTGCGGCTTTAGTTCTTCTGGTTTTCTGCGTTATCTATGCCAAGCGCGCCAAGCTCATTCCGGGTCGTGCGCAGGCTGCGATGGAATCCCTGCTGGACTTCTCGCGGGTGCAGATCGGTGAAGAAATTCTTGAAGGGCAGGCACGGAAGTACCAGCCCCTGCTCGCCACCATTTTCCTCGGTACTCTCTTTATGAACCTGACCGGCGTTATCCCGGGCTTGCAGCTCGCGGGTACGTCGGTTATTGGTATGCCGCTCATTTACGCCGTGGTGGCGTACGTGGCTTTCATTATTGCGGGTATGAAAGAACGCGGGGCGGGTACCTTCTTCAAGGAACAACTCTTCCCGCCCGGGGTGCCCTGGCCGATTTACATCATCATGACGCCCATTGAGTTGCTTTCTACCTTCATTATTCGGCCCGTCACCCTGACGGTTCGTCTCTTGGCCAATATGCTTTCCGGGCATATGCTGCTCGTGCTCTGCTTCCTGGGCACCCACGCGCTCTACTTCTCCATGGGCGGGGGCCTCGGTATCGGCCTGGGTACGGTCACCCTGGTGGCAGGTATCCTCTTCACCGTCTTTGAACTTTTCGTGGCGTGCCTGCAGGCGTATATCTTCGCCCTGCTCACCGCCGCGTATATCCAACTTTCTATTTCCGCCCACTAAAACAACAAGAAAAGGACAATCCCATGACTGGATCTGCAGCAGTTCTCGCGACCATCGGTTACGGTCTCGCGGCTATCGGCCCCGGCATCGGCGTCGGCCTCATCGGTGCGAAGAACCAGGAAGCTACCGCACGCCAGCCCGAGATCCGCGGCTACCTGCGTGTCAATATGTTCCTGTCCATCGCCTTTACCGAAGCACTCGGCCTGATCGGCTTCGCCGCGGGCTTCGTGTTCGGAGCTTAAGCAATGTATCTCGCTGAAGAACACAGTGTTATCATTCCGGCCATTCCGGATCTGCTGTGGGGCACGGTATCTTTCCTCATCGTCGCCATCGCGGTGTATAAATTCGCCTGGCCGACGCTGACGAAGATGCTTGATGAGCGGCGGGAGAAAATCGAAGAAGGTTTGCTCGCTGCCGAGCGCGCCCGCGAGGAAGTGGCTCAAGAACGTGCCACCATCCAGTCCGAAAAGGACGCCGCGGTGCGCGAAGCCGCGGATATCCGCGCCCAGGCACAGTCCAATGCCTCCGATATTATCGAGCGTGCACGCCGGGAAGCCGGCGAAGAAGCGCGGCGCATTTCCGCCGCGGCTCAGGTTCAGATTAAGGCTGATACCGACGCCGCCGCGCGGATTCTCCGCGCGGATCTGGGCACTATGGCTTCGCAGCTGGCCGGTCGTATCGTGGGTGAGCAGATTCGCCTCGATCCGAGTGTGAATCAGGGCGTCGTCGATTCGTTCCTCGATAATCTCGAGGAGCAGGCGCGAACGGGGGCGTAATGCGGTCCACGAGTAAGCAATCCGCCGCCGCGGTCACCGCCGAGTGGGACGCCCTGCTTCAGGAATATCCCGGCCAGGAAATTGACTTGGCGCGCGAACTTTTCGCCGCTGCAGACGCCATCAATGCCTCCCCTTCCCTGCGTGGAACCCTCGCGGATACCACCCGGGCTGGTGTGGCACGGGAAAGCCTGGCAGGTGCCATTTTCGCCGCCCACGTGAGCGCACCGGTTCTTACGGTGCTGCGCGCGGTAGCGGGGCGGACGTGGACGGAGGACGCTGATCTCGTCACGACCGTGGATACCCTCGGCGCACACGCTGTATTGGTCCGGGCGCGTGGCGCCGGGGTGCTCTCCGGCGTCGAAGATGAGCTCTACCAGCTTATGCGTACCCTTAAAGAAACTCCCGATCTGCGCATCACGCTCTCCCGCGAGGAGTACTCCGCGGAGGAACGCGCGGCGCTCTTTGATCGGGTGGTTCCGAATATTCGGGAGGAAACCCGGGTACTCGCGCACCGCGCCCTCGCGCGAGTGCGGGAGATGACCCTGGCCGCCTCGCTCATGGAGTACGCGGTCCAGGCAGCGGATTTGGGCGATGTTTCCGGAGTATCGGTGCTGGTGGCCCAGCCGCTCACGGCGAACCAAGAGGAACGCCTCCAGCGCGCCCTGACCGCGATGTACGGAACCGAAGTTTCGATCCACGTGTCGGTAGATCCGACTGTAGTGGGCGGCATGCGTATCCAGCACGGTTCGGATGTTATTGACGCGACGCTGCAGTCCAGAATTAAAGATGTACGCGATAAAGTCGCGGCCATGCCGGCGGCACCGGCGAGCAACAGGTAAGGAAAAAGAATGGCTGATCTGACAATCCAGCCCGAAGAGATTCGGGCAGCGCTCGATAACTTCGTGCGTAGCTACACGCCGGAGCAGTCCGAGAGTGAGCAAGTTGGTCACGTCACCATGACGGCGGACGGCATCGCCCGCGTGGCCGGCCTGCCCGGTGCGATGGCCAATGAACTTCTCGTTTTTGAGGATGGCACCCGCGGACTGGCGATGAACCTGGAAGAGCGGGAAATCGGCGTTGTGGTTCTCGGTGACTTCTCCAATATTGAAGAAGGCCAGGAAGTGCGCCGCAGCGGTGAGGTGCTCTCCGTCCCGGTGGGCGACGGATACCTCGGCCGCACGGTGGATCCGCTCGGTAAGCCGATTGACGGCCTGGGTGAAATTGAGAATCTCAGCGGCCGGCGTGCCCTGGAGCTGCAGGCTCCCGGCGTGATGATGCGTAAATCGGTGCACGAACCGCTAGAAACCGGTATCAAGGCTATTGACTCGATGACCCCGATTGGGCGCGGCCAGCGCCAGCTCATCATCGGGGACCGCCAGACGGGTAAAACCGCCCTCGCGATTGACACCATCCTCAACCAGCGCAAGAACTGGGAAACCGGGGATCCTTCCAAGCAGGTGCGCTGCATTTACGTGGCCATCGGCCAGAAGGGCTCCACCATCGCTTCGGTGCGCGGCACCCTGGCGCGCTACGGCGCGTTGGAGTACACCACCATCGTGGCCTCCCCGGCATCCGATCCGGCGGGCTTTAAGTACCTGGCCCCCTACACCGGTTCGGCTATCGGCCAGCACTGGATGTACGAAGGTAAGCACGTGCTTATCGTCTTTGACGATCTTTCTAAGCAGGCGGAAGCCTACCGAGCCGTGTCCTTGCTGCTGCGCCGCCCGCCGGGGCGTGAAGCCTACCCGGGCGACGTTTTCTACCTGCATTCGCGCCTGCTGGAACGCTGCGCCAAGCTCTCCGATGAGCTGGGTGGAGGTTCCATGACCGGCCTTCCGATTGTGGAAACCAAGGCGAATGACGTCTCGGCCTATATTCCGACCAACGTTATTTCCATTACCGACGGTCAGATCTTCTTGCAGTCCGACCTCTTCAACTCCAATCAGCGCCCGGCCGTGGACGTGGGCATCTCGGTGTCCCGCGTGGGTGGCGATGCGCAGATCAAGGCGATGAAGAAGGTTGCCGGTACCCTGAAGATCACCCTGGCCCAGTACCGCTCCCAGGCGGCCTTCGCGATGTTTGCCTCGGATCTTGATCCGGCCACCCGCCAGCAGCTCACCCGCGGTGAGCGCCTCATGGAGCTGCTCAAACAACCGCAGTACACCCCGTACCCCATTGAGGAACAGGTAGTTTCGGTCTGGGCCGGCTCGAAGGGCTATCTCGATGATGTCCCGGTGGAGAAGGTGCACGATTGGGAAGCACGCATGCTCGACTACGTACGGCACAACTCCTCGGTGCTGGAAACCATTGCCACTACCGGTGAGATGGATAAGGATCTCGAAGCCGAACTCGAAGCCACGGTAAGCGCCTTTACGGAGTCCTACCGCACCGCCGAAAACCTGCCCGCGGGTGGGGAAGAGGATGTCCCGGCCGAGCAGGCCCGTGAAACTCTCGCGCGGCCGACGAAGGGTTAATCGATGGCCGGCGAACAGAGGATTTACAAGAGCAAAATTCGTGCGACGAGCACCTTGCAAAAGGTGTTCCGCGCGATGGAGCTCATTGCGGCCTCGCGTATCGGCTCGGCGCGCCGGGAGGCGCAGGAACTGGACCCCTACGCGCGGGCGGTAACCCGCGCGCTCGGGCTGGTGGGGCGCCACGACTTTGACGCCCAGCACCCGCTGATGCGCGAGCGTACCGATACCAATCGGGTAGCGGTACTTGTGGTGACTTCCGACCGCGGCATGGCGGGAGCCTATTCGGCCAATGTACTGCGCGAAGCGGAACGCACCGTGGAGAATCTGCGTGCCGAAGGTAAGGATCCGGTGCTCTACGTGACCGGTCGGCGCGGCCTGCAGTACTTCAAATTCCGCGGCGTGAATATCGCTGGGGAGTGGAGCGGCACCTCGGATAAGCCCGATCCGGAGCAATCCGATGAAATCGCGCGCACTCTCCTCGAGGCTTTCACCGCCGCGCCGGAAGAAGGCGGCGTTGCCGAAGTCCACGTGGTCTACACCCGTTTCCAATCGATGGTGAGCCAGGTGGTGCAGGTGCGCCACATGCTTCCGCTCGCCATTGTGGACTACGGGGAAGGCGATCTGGAGGATACCGGATCGGAATTCTCGGGCGGCGGCACGGAAGAAACCGAACCGCTCTACGATTTCGAACCCTCAGCGCACGACGTTTTCGAAGCGCTCGTGCCCATGTATGTTCGCAAACGTATCTCCTCGATTCTTCTCATGGCTGCGGCCTCCGAACTCGCTTCGCGCCAGCAGGCGATGCACGCGGCTACCGACAACGCTGCTGAACTTATTGAGAAGTACACCCGGCTCGCCAATAACGCGCGCCAGGCTGAGATCACCACCGAGATCACTGAAATCGTCTCCGGTGCCGATGCACTAAGTAACGGATAACGCGCTTCGTAACGGATAAGGAACACACTATGACTGCACAACTAGAGGAGCAGACCGCGGACCTGGCCACAACCGGCCGGATTACGCAGGTCATTGGCGCCGTCGTCGACGTCGAATTTCCGTCCGACGCGCTTCCCGATATCAATAACGCCCTGAAAACCACGGCAACCCTCCCCTCCGGTGACGGAAGCGTCATCGAGCAGGAGATGGTCTTGGAAGTGGCCCAGCACCTGGGTGATAACGTGGTGCGCACCATCGCGATGAAGCCGACTGACGGCCTGGTGCGCGGCGCCGTCGTTATCGATACCGGTGCCCCCATCACCGTTCCAGTCGGTGACGTGACCCGCGGGCACGTCTTCAACGTCGTGGGCGAACCGCTTAACGTTTCCCCTGATGAGATCGAGGTGAAGGAACGCTGGTCGATTCACCGCCAGGCTCCCGCCTTCGACGAACTCGAGCCGGAAACCCAAATGTTCCAGACCGGCCTCAAGGTCATCGACCTGCTCACCCCTTACGTGCAGGGTGGCAAGATCGGCCTCTTCGGTGGCGCGGGCGTGGGTAAAACGGTCCTCATCCAGGAAATGATTCAGCGCGTGGCCCTCGACCACGATGGCGTTTCCGTATTCGCCGGGGTGGGTGAACGTACCCGCGAGGGTAACGACCTCATCCACGAAATGGACGAAGCCGGGGTGCTCGATAAGACGGCCCTCGTTTTCGGCCAGATGGACGAGCCGCCGGGGGTGCGCCTGCGCATCGCCCTGTCCGGCTTGACGATGGCGGAGTACTTCCGCGACGTCGCCAACCAGGACGTGCTGCTCTTTATCGATAACATCTTCCGCTTCACCCAGGCAGGCTCGGAAGTATCTACCCTGCTCGGGCGTATGCCTTCCGCGGTGGGTTACCAGCCCACCCTGGCCGATGAAATGGGTGCGCTCCAGGAGCGTATTACCTCCACGCGTGGGCATTCCATTACCTCGCTGCAGGCCATTTACGTTCCGGCGGACGATTACACCGATCCGGCGCCGGCAACCACCTTCGCTCACTTGGATGCGACCACCGAGCTCTCGCGTGATATTGCCTCCATGGGTATTTACCCGGCGGTGGATCCCCTCGCCTCGACCTCGCGTATTCTGGATCCGCAGATCGTGGGCCAGCAGCACTACGAAGTCGCGACCCGCGTCAAGGCGATCCTCCAGAAGAACCGTGAACTTCAGGACATCATTTCCATCCTCGGTGTGGATGAACTCTCCGAAGAAGACCGCTTGACCGTTGCCCGCGCGCGCCGGATCCAGCAGTTCCTCTCGCAGAATATGTACACCGCGGTGAAGTTCACCGGCGTGGAAGGCTCCACCGTTCCGGTTGCGGAAACTGTGGAAGCGTTCCGCCGTATTTGCGACGGCGAATACGACCACGTCCCCGAGCAGGCCTTCTTCAATATCGGCGGCATCGAGGATCTGGAACGCAAGTACCACGAACTGCGGAGCGAATAATGCTGGACGTTGAGATCGTTTCCCAGCGGGAGCTGGCGTGGCGCGGTAACGCCGAATCGGTGACCGCGCCCGGCACCGAAGGCTCGGTGGGTATCCTCACGGACCACACCCCGCTCGTCGCCCTCCTCACGGAAGGCAATGTCGAGGTGCGCGGCTGCGAGGACGGACGCGATCGCAGCTTCACGATGTCCGGCTCCGGCTTCCTCACGGTGACCGCTAACCAGGTTATCGTGGTGGCCGATTCGGTCACCGAGCAGTCGGTTAGCGGGCAGTAGGCGGAGAGCGCGAATGAGCTGGCAAAGCGTAGCACTGATCGTCGTGCTGGTTCTCCTCGCGCTCCTCATCTACTTCCTGGCGCGGGTGCGGTACCTCTTCAACCAGTGGGGGTCCTCCCAGGCTGCGGTACGCCGGCAGCACCGCTGGCACACCGGCGTGGTGTTTTTCCGCACCGATGCGCTGGAATGGTTTAGGGTCGCTTCCCTATCCTGGCGTCCGGCGCTGCGCCTCGACCGGCGTTCCCTGAGCATCAACCTGGTTAAAGTCCGTGACGATATCGCCACCGCCCGCGTGGGGGATGCTCATACAGAAATTGATATGGCCATGAGCTGCCAAGCGCATACGGCGCTGGTGGCGTGGGCGGATTCGGCCCCGCCCCGGGGAGATTGGGTGTTGTTCTAGATGCGCGTTGTTTTTGCTACCTGTTCGGTGGATTATTCCGGACGCCTGGACGCGCATCTCGAACCGGCCACTCGGCTCCTCATGGTCAAGGCGGATGGCTCGGTGCTGGTTCATGCAGATACCGGCTCCTACAAGCCCCTCAACTGGATGATGGGCCCAACCCTCTTCACCGAAGAAGAACCGAGCGCAGCCGAGCGCGAGGCGGGCGTGCGCACCATCTGGAACGTGGAGCACAAGAAAACCGATGACCGGCTGGTTATTCGGATCTACGAGGTCTTTTCCGATTACGAGCAAGACCTCGGGGTGGATCCCGGACTCGTCAAGGACGGGGTGGAAGCGCACCTGCAAAAACTGCTGGCCGAACAGGTGGAACGCATCGCCCCGCAGGCCAGCTTGGTGCGCCGGGAGTACCCCACCGCCATCGGTCCGGTAGATCTTATGGTGCGCGACGGCGAGGGCGGCTATATCGCCGTCGAAATTAAACGCCGCGGCGAAATCGACGGGGTCGAACAGCTCACCCGCTACCTTGACCTCTTGCGCCGCGATCCCCTCCTCACCCCGCTGCGCGGTATTTTCGCAGCCCAGGAAATCAAACCTCAGGCCCGTGTGCTGGCCGAAGACCGCGGCATTGACTGTATGATCTTGAACTACGACGATATGCGTGGCATAGACCACCCGGAGGATCGACTGTTTTAGGACGGGATAATGGGGTTCTTATACGGCCGGGCAGCGTTGCCCGGCGGCGTACGTGAATGTGAAATCGCGTGGGACAAGGGAGTTCTCACGCGGGTAGATACGGTATCGAGCGATGTGACAGCAGAGCTCCCGGAGGGGTGGCTCATCCTCCCCGGGCTCGTTGATGAACACTGCCACGGCGGGGGAGGGGCTTCCTTCCCTGATGCGAAAGATAGCACGGAAGTGGCGCAGGCGGCCGGGGAACATCTGGCGCACGGGACCACTTCGATAGCCGCGGCTCTCACCACCCTGAGCGTGGAGCGCATGGAGGCCGGGGCAAGCTTGCTCGCCGATGCGGTCGAGGACGGGACCCTGGCCGCCATTCTTATTGAGGGACCTTTCCTTTCTAGCGAGCGAGCGGGGGCACAAAACCCCGCCTATTTGGAAACCCCGAGCGTGGAGATTGCTAACCGGCTCCTCACCGCTGCCCGCGGGCATGCCTGGGGGATGACGCTCGCCCCCGAGCTATCGGGGGCGAGCGAGGTGGTGGACCTGCTGCTTGAGCACGGTGTGGTGCCCACCTGGGGGCATACCCACGCGGAGGCCGGCCCGGCGCGGGAGCTCCAGGAGCGGGCGGTGGCCGGCGGGGCAACCCCGGTGGCCACCCACCTCTTTAATGCCATGCGCGAATTGCGTCACCGGGCGCCCGGTCCGGTAGCCGAGTATTTGGCTGCCGCGCGGCGCGGCAGCTGCGTCGTCGAACTTATTGGAGACGGCGTGCATATTAGCTCCGAGCTGGTGCGCAACGTGGTCGAAATCGTGGGCCCGGAAAATATCGCGCTCATCACCGATGCCATGGCGGCTGCCGGTATGGCGGATGGCACCTACGAGCTGGGCGGGCTGCGGGTGCATGTGACCGACGGGCAGGCACGGCTGCGCGGGGGCAATCTCGCGGGCGGCACCTCTCATCTTCTCGATATTGTGCGCACCGTGGTCGGCGCGGGAGTCGATATGAACGACGCCGTTACCATGGCGAGCGCCACCCCGGCCCGCGTAATGGGTTTGACCGATCGCGGATCCCTCGAAGTGGGCAAGCGCGCGGATCTGCTGGTCGTGGATGAGGAACTGCGCCCGCGGCGGGTCTACCGCGCCGGGCAGTTGGTTGCGCAGGACGGCAAGTTGGTGGCGTAGCCGGGAGACTGCGGCGTCGTACGCGATGCTAGTGGACTCCGCGCGCTCAGGGGCTACCATGGAAGAATGCGCCGGTCGAAAAAGTATTCCCGTCCCGTTCACCCGCTGAATATCAGCGCGGCGATGGGTGGGCTCACCTATGAAAACGGACGCGATGGCGCCACGTATAAAGTGCGGCGCATCGCCAGCGCCGCGAAGGATTATGTGTGCCCCGGTTGCGGCGGGATGATCCGGGTTGGTGAAAGCAATATCGTTGCCTGGACGGAGGACACCATCTGGGGTGCCCAGTACGGGGTGGATTCGCGCCGCCACTGGCATCCGGGTTGCTGGCAGCACCGCGGTCGCGCCTAGACTACAACTAATTGTGTACGGTGTGTACACAATGTAAAGTGTGTGATATGACTATTGCAGAAAATCAGGTTAGTACTAGGGAATTACGTGAAGAACTCTCCTATGTGCTCGGGGAAACGCTTCATGCCGGTAGGAGATTCACCGTTACTCGCAACGGCAAACCCGCTGCTGCCATTGTCACGATTGATGATCTTCACGCCTTAGAAGAATTCGAGATGGCTCAGGATATCGCTGCCTATGAGCATGCCAAGCGTACTGATGACGGTGTACGCATTACCCTGGAAGATTTCAAGGCCAGTCTCGATTAAATGTATCGCGTTATTCTGTCAAATTTAGCCGGTAGGCAGCTTCGCAAGTTAGAAAAGCCGATTCGGGACCGAATCCTTGGTGAAATAGAAAAGCTTGCGGTCCAGCCTCGTCCGGTAGGGGTAAAGAAACTAACGAATTATCCTGCCTGGCGTATTCGTGTGGGTAACTATCGTGTCATCTATGAAATAGAAGACGATAAGCTCCTCGTTACGGTTTTGCGTGCTGCGCACCGACGCGAAGTGTATGCCTGATAACTAGTCGCCAGGGTCGCCGTACCCGGGGTAAGTTCCGGTAGCGGCGTTACAATCGAGTTATGAAACTTGCCACACATATTAACGAAGGTGCGGGTATTCCGCTTGTTCTGCTCCACGCTATGCCGATGACGTCCCGGATGTGGGAGGGCGTGCGCGCTGAGCTTTCGGATCTGCACACGATTGCTATTGATGCCCCCGGTTTCGGGGACTCGCCTTCCGGTAGTGAGGTCGACGGCGCCGCGGGCGCCACCACGCCACATATCAATTCCTACCTGGCCGCCCTCGAAGAAACCCTGGCCGACTATGAGTCCATCGTGCTCGCCGGAATTTCCATGGGTGCGACCGTCACGGCCGCTTATGCACTGCGCCACCCCGAGCAGATTGCCGGGCTCGCGCTGCTGGACGGTTCGATTCTGGGGCCGGAGCCCTCGCCTTCCCCGCGGGAAAAGGCCATTGAGAAGCTTGCCTCGGGGCAGAGCTGGGATGTGCTGGCCGGCTGGGTGGATACTATGCTCAGCTCGGCGGCCAGCCCGGAGCTTAAAGAGAAGGTTGCCGCCTATTTCAAGACGGTAGATGCCGGAGCTTTCTCCTGGTTGCAACAAATGATGCTCACCCGCCCGGATACCCGCGGTGTCATGGAGCTGGATGTTCCTATCCTGCTGCTGCGCGGGGTGGATGACCCGAATGCCAAGCACGAAGAATTTGCCCAGCTGCATGAGGTACGCCCGGATCAGCCTTTCGTGGAACTCGAGGGTGCCAGCCACTTCTCCGCGGTGGAAAAGCCGCACGAAGTCGCTACCGCGCTGCGCGAGCTCTACGAGGCTGCTACTCGTTAGCGACCACCATCGCGCGACTCGGGAATCGCACGGCTCTCAAGAATCACATGAGTATCGACGGGGGCAGGAGGTGTTTTCAGAGGTGTAGTGCGTATGTCGTACATTCGAAGTACACCCCGGAAAAAACACCCCTGCCCCCGTCGGCTCGTGAGGAGACACTACCGGTTGTCGGTAGCGTCCCCATTGTTTTCGCCGGCCGCGTCGGATTCTGACGCGTCGGCTTCTGCCGTATCGGACTTTGCCGCATCGGATTCTGCCGCTGCGGGAGACTGATTGCCAGTTCCTGAAGCCTCGGCGCCAGCCTCACCAGCCTCACTAGCTTGACCAGCTTCCCCAGCTTCAGCCGCTTCCGCAGCGGTGCGCTCCTCGGCACTTCCCACGATTTCATCCAGGGCCAGCGGGATATTCGAGGTGGCCAGCATCGTGCGCATATCCTCCAGGTAGGAGGTGAGGGTACGGCGCTGTTCTTCCAGGCCGGCCACGTGGGCATCGGCCTGGCGTTGTGATTCTTCGGCGGCGTCGCGTGCTTCGCGGCGCATCCGCTCGGCATCTTCCCGCGCCGCGCTCACCAGTTCCCGGGCTTCGGTCTGGGCGGCGCTCAGCGCCGCACTCGCCTCAGCTTCCGAGGAGGATGTCAGGGCATTAGCCCGCTTCGTGGCTTCCGCCAGGCGGCGTTCCGCACTGGCGGCCCGAGCCTCGGCGTCGTCGACAAACTTCGCCATGGCCGTACGCGATTCTTCATCGGAACGCGCGCGGGCCGCGGCCGAATCCGCCCGCAATTGCGCAACCTCACGTTCGGCCTCCGCGCGGATTTTCGCGACCTCGGCCTCCGCCTCGCTCCGCAAACGCGCCACCTCAGTTTCAGCCTCGGTGCGCAATTGCGTGACCTCTTCCTCGGCCCGGGTGCGCGCCTGCGCCAATTCCTGAGCGAGAGCCGCGCGGCGCTCCTCTTCTTCGTGGGTGAGCCGGGTGGACTGCTCGGCCTCATCGTGGCGCATTTTCGCCTCCAAACGCTCGGCTTCCCGCTGGGCCGAGGTCACCAGCTCCTCGGCCGTGCGCCGCGAGGTCGTGGTCAATTCGGTGGCTTCCGCCTCGGCACGCTGGCGCACCTGAGCCGCCTCGGTACGCGAGGTATCCAACGTTTCCTGCGCTTCTTTTTCCGCCGCGGAGGTGAGATTTTCCGCCTGCGAACGCGCCCGGGAGACCAGTAGTTCCGCATCGGAATTCGCCCGGCTCATCACGTCCATCGCTTGCTGTTCCGCCCCGCGCAACAGCCGCTCCACCCGGGTGCCCAAACCCGAATAGGATGGGCGTTCATCTTCGCGCAAACGGCTGTGCAATTCGGTGAGCTCACCGGACATACGCAAAACCTGCGCATCCAAACCCGCTACTCGCGACCGAGCTTCGGCGAGCGCATCAGCCAGTTGGTGAATGCGTTCATCGACCTGAGCTTTGTCGTAACCCCTGCGTACTGTTGGAAACAGTTCTAAATCTGCCATAACAACCTTTCCGCGCGCTGCTGGATAGAAATTGCTGCCCTAAGCCTACCGGTCAGCGCACCCGGTGGGGGTAGCGCTGGGCATGTGGTGAACGCTGTGGAGCTCACCACCATCGGCCGGAACGGAGTTTTATAACGGTTAGATAACGGTTAGGCTTTTCTCTAAGCCTAAAAGCGCGGCCGTGCGCCGAAAAATTCCGCCACCGAGCAGGTCACGCGGTAGCTTTAACGTAGGGAATTGTCGTCGATGGTCTTTCGCCGGTGCGGTTGTACCGGGCCGCAAGCCGGAGTGAGAAGGGGAATGATGAAGAAGAACGGAGGAGTCGGTCTCGCGCTCGCGGGCTTGGCGATCCTGGTGGTGGGCATTTTGCTCGGCACTGTGTGGAAGCCGGCCTCCAGCGTCTCCGCCACCGTGGCGCCGGACGGGAAAGGCGTACTCGTCACGGCCCCCGGCGTCCTGGATATGGGCGGGACCGATGTGGAGGTAGCTGTCTCCGGCCCGGCGCAGGACACCATTTCCGTGGGCGCCGGATTTTCCGGTGACGTGCTCGCGTACGCGGAAGGCGTACCCGGCGCCACCATTACCGGTATGAACGACGACGCCGCACTGACGCTGACCCCCTCCCAGGGGGAGGCGGACCCGGGCCAGGTCCTCGCCTCGGATATGTGGTTCTCCAAGGAAGAAGGCAAGGGGAAGGTGGAATTCACCTACACGGTGACCTCCCCGGGAGCGGAATCCCTCATTATGCAGACGTCCTCCGGGGCACTCCCGCAGGTGGAACTCACCTGGGCGTTGCCCGGTGGGCGGAATTGGTCTCTGCCCGTGAGTCTGCTCGGGCTGATTGTGGGGCTCAGCGGGGTGGCCCTACTCATGACCGCCACCAAGGACCAGCGCAGCTTCGCGGCGAAGGTGCGGGCCGGGCAGGATGAGCGCGTATCGCGTGCCAAGCGGGCCGCGGATGAAACGACCATTATGCCGGCCGTACCGGCGGCGGTTGGCGAAGCCGGTGGCGCGGGCGGCACGGGTGGGGCGGCTCAGCCTGTAAGTGACTGCGCCGCGGGTGACCGGGTCGCGGTAACCGGAGGCGCACTGGGCGCGGGCATCCTGATGGAAAGCCCGCGCGCGCAGGAGCTGCGCGAACGCCCCCTCGATCCGGCCGATCGCATCGAGTTGATCGCTCCGGAAGAAGGCGTTTCGGAAGAAAGTGTTTCGGAAGAAACACCCGCCGACGAACCCGCGGGCGAGGAACCGGCGGCAGAGGAACCCGTAACCGAGGAACCTGCGGTAGACGAACCCGCAACCGACGAACCAGCAACCGAGGAACCGGCGGTAGCCGAACCCGCGGCAGCGGAACCGCAAGCCGCGCTCCCGGGCCCGGATGAGGAACCCGGCTACCGCGGCTCGCGCGCCGAATGGCAAGCCGCGGCAGATTCTGGAATCCTCCCCGTTATCCACATGAAGGACGGGGTACCGGTCAAACCTGCCGAACTTGGCGATGCGGACCGCCCGGAAAACTCCGGTGCCAACAGTAGCGATAGCGATATCGCCGCGGAATCCGATCCGCAAAGCTGGTGGAATATCTGGGGGCAAAAGCGGCCCAAACAGAACGACGACGAGGAAGGAACGACCCATGCGTAAGGCCCTGGCCACCCTCGCGGCACTGGCATTACTGGGCGGATGCTCGGCAAACGCCGTCGTCCTGGAACCCACCCCGGCTCCGGCAAGCCCGCGTGCCGCGCTCTCCGATAAACACTTCACCGAGCGGGTCGCCCCCGCGATTTTCGAGCAGCTCACCAAGGCCGACGCCGCCGCCAGCCCCGAAGAATTCAGCGGGCGCGGTTCCGGCCCCTTTAGCGTGGAGCGCAGCGCCCACTACGCACTCAAACGCATTCTGGCCGATAGTTACGACATGCCCGAGCTATCCACCACCATCGATTCGGTGGCGATTTCCGGGGCGGAAGGTTTCCCGCGCAGCGCGCTCGCGGTCGTGAAATGGCCGGCGAATACCACCTCCCAGGGCCTCAACGTATTCACCCAGGGCGCGGCCCGGGAAAATTGGGCGCTGTGGGCCGCCATGGATATTCTTCCCGGCAGTGTGATCCCGGAAATTCCCGCCGGCCCGGCAGGTGCGCAGCGCGTGGCCGCGGATAACGGCGAAGGAGCGGTGGCCTCCCCGCAAGCCGCCCATGACGGCTACCTCGGTACCCTCAACGCCAAGGGAAGCGCTCTCAGTTACGGCTCGGATGCCGATCCGGCCGCCGCGGACGCGGTGCGCACCCAGCTGTCGCAAACCTATGATTCTTTGGCCGGCGCGGTGCAGGGCGTGGGCGCGGTGAGCCAGGCCTTCGGCCCGGCCCAAACCACCCCGGAAAGTTTCCGCGCCAGCGATGGCGGCATCCTCACCGTTTTCCAGGTCAACCAGGCCCTCGAAATCCGCCACACCGCCCAGGGCGGTTCCATTAAGGTCACGGATGCGAAAATTGCCGGGCTGGCCACCGGCCAGGCCAATACCGAGGTAACGGTCCAGGGGACCATGCGCCTCAACTATTCCTTCACGGTGGCCCTGAAAATCCCGGCGGCAGGCGCCCAGAACACAACGATCACCACGGTAGCGGCATCGAAACCGGTGCTCACCTCGGTGCAGAATGGAGGCTAATATGGCAGATATGTCCATGCGCGGCCCGGTCGATTTAGCGGCCCTGGCAGCGGCGAAGAAGCAGGAAAACGCGGCGCCGGTGCCCGGCGCATACCTCACCACCCTCACCGCGGCCGGTCTCAACGCCGAAGTGCAGCTATCCGCGCAGGTTCCGGTTATCGTGCTTTTCGTGGCCGACGGCGAGGCCGGTGAGCTGGGCACCACCCTGGAAAGCGAAGCGCGCCGGCGTCATGGCCAGATCCGCATCGCGGTGGTCAACGCCAGCACCGAAGCGGAACTCGTCCAGGCTTTCGGAGTACGGACCATTCCCATGGGTATCGCGCTCGTCGGCGGCCAACCCGTTCCGCTTTTCCAGGGGGCACCCACCACGGCGCAGCTCACGGAACTCGTTAACCAACTTCTGGCTGCGGCCAACCGGGCCGGCGTGGCCGGCCGCGTGAGTGGGAAAGCCGATGAAGCGGGTGAAACACCCGTCAATCCCCACCATCTAGCAGCGCTCGAAGCCCTGGATAGGGGAGATCTGGACGCCGCGGAATCCGAATTTGACGCGCTCGCGGCGGAAGATCCGGATAGCGACGTGGCGCAGGTGGGCCGCGCTCAGGTGCGTTTGCTGCGTTCCACCCGCGGGCAGGACCCGCAAGCCGTTATGGCCGCGGCGGATGCCGGTGGGCCGGGCGATGCGGCGGCGCAGATCGCCGCTGCCGATATCGAGGTAGCTGCCGGCCGTCCCGATCTGGGATTCGCCCGGCTTATCACCGCCATCAAGGTCACCAGCGCTGAGGTGCGCGAAGAATTGCGCACCCACCTGCTGGAACTCTTCACCGCGGTGGGAGCGGATACCGAAGTTGTGCGCAAGGCCCGCCGTGACCTTGCCTCCGCACTTTTCTAAGGAGAGGGGCTCCTACTCCACCGGTACCAACCAGACGGTGGTATCCGCCGGGATCATCTCCCCTTCGCCCAAGGAACTGGCCGCCGGATCCGAGGCCAGCAGGACCCGCCAACCGGCCGGAAGCGGAGCGGCGTCGTCGAATACCGTGAGCATGAGAACCGGTGGACGCTGCGCGTTCACAGCCCGGTTGGTGGTCACGGCGCGATTGACATAGGCGAGCACGCCGGCGCCGTACTCATCGCACACATCCTCGAGGGAACCGACCCCGAGCTCCAGCTCGTCGCGCAGGCGCAGCATGGTGCGGAAGAAGTGGAGCGGGGAGTGCGGATCAGCCTCCTGCACATCCACCGTGTAACGTGCCCAGTCCGTGCCCTGGGGGAGCCAGGTGGCGCCGTCCGGGGAGAAACCGAAGCCGGGGCGATCCGATTCCCAGGGGAGCGGAACCCGGCAGCCGTCGCGACCCAGCTCCGCGCCGTGCGTGCGGGCGAAAGTGGGGTCCTCGCGCACCTCATCCGGCAGCGAGGTATGTTCGGGCAGGTTGCGTTCCTCGCCCTGATAGATGTAGTAGACCCCCGGCAGCCCGGCGGTGAGCTGGTGCCAGGCCAGGGCGCGGCGAGCACCCAGCTCACGATCCGGTTGCGGATCGTGAGCCCCGATGCCATTCGCTCCGCGGGAGGTATCCCGGTAACCCAGGCGCGAGCACACCCGCACGCCGTCGTGATTCGAGAGTACCCAGGTGGTAGGCGCCCCCACCCGATCCGACTGGCGCAGGGACTGCACAATAATGTCACGCAGGGCGTCGCGCTCGAAAGGCGCGGCCAAATAAATGAAGTTGAAAGCCTGGTTCATTTCATCGGGGCGGATATAGCGGGCCAGGCGCTCTTCGGTATCGGCCCAGGCCTCCGCCACCAGGATGCGTTCGGGAGAGTACTCATCCAAGACCGCGCGCCACTCTCGGTAAATCTCATGGACCTCATCGCGGTCAAAGAACGGTGCCGGTTCGGGTTTCTCCGTTACCCCGGCCATTTCCACCGCCCCGGACCAATCGGGTAGCTCCGGATCTTTCATAAGCCCGTGGGCCACATCCACCCGGAAGCCATCCGCACCCCGATCCAGCCAGAAGCGCAGCGTCTCCAAGAATTCGGTGCGCACCGCGGGGTTGCGCCAGTTGAGATCGGGTTGTGAGCGATCAAAAAGGTGGAGGTAGTAGAGGTCCTCCTCCGCGGCCGGGGTACCGGCAACGAAGGGCAGATCGCGTACCCGGGACCAGGCCGGCCCGCCGAAAACGGAACGCCAATTGGTGGGAGGCTCGCTACCTCCGTTTTTCCCCTCGCGGAACCAGAACAGCTCGCGTTCGGGTGAGCCGGGGCCGGCCGTCACCGCGCGGCGGAAGAGCTCGTGATCCCAGGAGGTGTGGTTCGGGACGATATCAACGATGATTCTCAGGCCGGCCTCGTGCGCGGCTTCGATGAGGTGCTCGGCATCCGCGAGGGTCCCGAAACGCGGATCAACATCGCGGTAGTCGGATACATCGTAGCCGGCATCGAATTGCGGGGAGCGGTAGAAAGGAGAAAGCCAGACCGCGTCAATTCCCAGATCTGCTAGGTAAGGGAGCCGGCCCTCGATGCCGCGCAGGTCCCCGAGCGGCCCGCCCGAGGAAGCAAAAGAACGCGGGTAAATCTGGTAAATAACGGCGTCACGCCACCAGTTTTCACGTTCGGAAGCAGGGTGGAGGAGCATGGGCTGTCCTTTCAGTTAGTGGGGGAGGGCGCGGCAGCGGTGGTGGAACGTACCAGTAATTCTGCCGGGAAAGTCATGGAGGCTCCCGCCTTGGTGCGCTGGGTCGGGGCAAGATCTTCCATGGCTGCCCGCAGCGTGGCGCAGGCGGCGTGCGCGATAGCCGCCACCGGCTGGCGCAGCGTGGTCAAGGCCGGGCGCATGAAGCGAATAAGCGGCGAATCGTCAAAACCAACAATCGACACATCCGCGGGCACCCGCACCCCGCGCCGCTCCAGGGCATCCAGCGCGCCGAGCGCCATAATATCGGAGCCGAAAACCATGGCGGTGCACCCGCGTGCGAGCAGGGCTTCGGCCGCGCGCGCCCCGCCGTGGGCAGTGAAAAAAGTTTCTGCAACAATCACAGCAGCGCCGGGGAGAACCTGGGTGATGGCCTCGCTAAAACCGATTTCTTTACGCTGGCCGGGGATATAGCGGCGTTGCCCGATGCCCAGGCCGATCCTGGTGTGCCCGAGTCCAGCCAGTAGCCGCACGGCCTGGTGCATGGATTCGGCGTCGTCGGTAGAAAAATCCGGTGCCGGAACCCGCGGATTCGCCCCGTTGATCGTCACGAAGGGGAGACGTTCGGCCAGGTGCACGTACCGTTCCGGAGAAGCTTTGGAATCGGCGTGCATACCCGAGACGAAAACCAATCCGCATACCTCGCGAGCGGTTAGTGATGCGACCGCTTCGTCCTCGGTAAGGGCGCCGGGAGCCTGGGTTGCCAGGGTGGTGGTGTACCCGGCGGCGTTAAATTCCCGTTCGAGCTCCTGATAGAACACCGGGAAAATTGGGTTGGTCAGTTCGGGAAGGAGCAGTCCCACGGTTCCGCTTGCCTCGCTCAGGCGAGGGGGGCGCTCATATCCGAGCATATCGAGGGCCGCGAGCACCGCGGTACGCGTTTCCTCGCTGACGTTGCCTTTCTGGTTAATCACGCGCGATACGGTCGCGACGGACACCCCCGCGTGGGTGGCAACATCTTGCATGCGAATTTTACTCATGGGTACCGAGACGTCCTTGTGCTGGTCGGCGCGGTGCGCGCCGTCGTGAAACATCGTACTGAGGCTTTTCTGAAAACTCCAGCGCGAAAGTGGGTGCGGCGGGGTGTGGAGAGCGGGAACGTGCCCGCCGGTGTCGTGTCTATGCGCTGTTACGGTGCGGAACGACGGCGCAGCTACCCACCGATCACCACTCCCACTCTGAAAGTGTTTCTGAAAAGAGAATAGCGCCATAAGCCCGCAAAACTGCGGAAAAGTCGGCGTGATTCACCTAGGGGAATGTAACGGCGTAAAAAAGACTGCAAAAAGGGGTGAAAATTACCGAATGATGCGCTACCCTCGGAGATAACGGGGAACGTGATGGTGCGATCCCGCGTAGCGAAGAATCAACGCAAGGAGTAAAAATGCGACGGAGCATAAGCGCGATGGCCGCGGTATCCGCGCTGGCGTTTGTTTTAGGCGCCTGCGGTGGTAATGGCGGTGCGGCGGATAAGAGCGAAGCCCCTGCCGGAGCCAGCTCGGCGGCACCGGCTGCCGGGGGCGGGGCCACCATTACGGTGTGGACGGATTCCAACCGCCAGCCCGCCCTGGAAAGCGCAGCCAAGAAATTCGAATCGGAAACCGGCAACCACGTGGAGCTCGTGGTCAAGGAATTCGGGGATGTGCGCGCGGAATTCCTCACCCAGGTCTCGAACGGTCAGGGCCCGGATATCACCGTGGGTGCCAATGATTGGCTCGGTGAATTCGTGGCGAACGGCGTCGTCGCCCCCATCGAATTAGGTGATAAGGCGAAGGACTTCAATGACGTGGCCACCACGGCCTTCTCCACCGGCGGTAATCTGTACGGCCTGCCCTACGCGCTGGAGAATCTCGCCCTCATCCGCAATACCGCGCTGGCGGATTCCACTCCGGCCACGTTTGACGAAATGATCGCCAAGGGCAAGGAAGCGGGCGTGAAGTACCCCTTCCTCATCCAGACCACCGACAAGGGCGATCCCTACACCTACTACCCCTTCCAGCAATCCTTCGGAGCGCCCGTTTTTGAGACGAATGCGGACGGTTCCACCTCCACGAACCTCGGTATGGGCGGGGCGAACGGCGAGGCTTTCGCCACCTGGTTGCACGAGCAGGGCAAGGCCGGCGTTTTCGAAACGGCGATGACCTACGATATTGGGGTCGATGCCTTCAAGAAGGGCGAGTCGCCCTATATTCTGGGCGGCCCGTGGATGATTGAGGACTTCCGCAGCGCTGGCCTCAAGGTAGCGGTGGAGCCGATTCCGGCGCCGGGCCCCAAGGCCGCGACCCCGCTCGTAGGCGTGCAGGGCTTCTATGTTTCCGCGCAGTCGAAGAACCAGATTGTGGCCAACCAGTTCCTCGTTGATTACATGGCCACCCCGGAGGTGCAGCTGGATATTTACAAGGCCGGCAACCGTCTCCCGGCGCTGACGGCCGCGGCTCAGGAAGCCCAGAAAGACGAGGTGACCGCCGGTTTCGCGCGGGCGGCCGAAGGCGCTCAGCCGATGCCCACCATCCCGGAAATGGGTGCGGTGTGGGTGCCCTGGGGCGTCACCGAAGCTCAGATCATTGACGGCGCCGAACCGGTGGCCGCATGGCAGAGCCTCATCCAGAATCTGCAGGCAGAACTAGCCAAGTAAGCTGCGAACGCGAGGGTGACTCGGAGGTGTCCGGGTCACCCTCGCGTCAGCGAAGAGGTAAGTCATGAGTACGGAAACGGAGAACCGGGCCGGGCGCCGCGCGACCGAGCGTGGCAGCGCCCGCGCGGAAAAGAAGATCCCGGTGGTGGGAACCTCGCACGCGCGCACCTGGTCGGTGGGTTTTGTTATCAAGCTGGTCCTCATGGCGCTGGTCAACGCGCTGGGGATCTACATTATCGCGGCGGCTTTTAACGAGGGATCGTGGATCCTGGTTGCTGTAGCTGCGGCGGTGCTGGGCATCGTGGATTACGTGTATTTCTCGCGGAAACATCTGGCTGCCAAGTACCTCACGCCGGGGCTGGTATTCCTCGCGATTTTCCAGGTGTTCGTTATCCTCTACACCGGTTACATCGCGTTCACCAACTACGGCGACCGCCATATGCTCACCAAAGAGCGCGCCACCGAAGCACTGCTGCTCACCTCCACCCAGCGGGTTGAGGGCAGCGCGCAGTACCCCCTCGCGGTCGTGGACGCGGGCGGGGAACTCGGCTTCGCTATTGTGAACGACGACGGCGCGGTGCTCGTGGGCACCGAGGATGCACCTTTCGTCGCTGTGAAAAATGCCCAGGTCAGCGGCAAGCGCATCACCGAGGTGCCCGGCTATGAGATCCTCACGCCCGCCCAGATCGGGGCGCGGCAGGCGGAGATCACCGCGCTGCGCGTCCCCATGAGTGAGGACCCGGGGGATGGATTTATTGGAACCCAAACTGCCACAACCGGTTTTGTTTTCCAATCGACCCTCAAGCACGACGCCGTGGCCGATACCCTCACCGATATCACCACGGGCAAGGTCTATCACGCTGATTCCAGCGAGGGCTTCTATCGCGCTGACGACGGTGAAACTCTCAATACCGGCTGGCGAGTGACAGTGGGCTTCAAGAATTTCGCTGATGCCTTCGGTGATGCTCGCTACGCGAGCCCCTTCCTCAAGGTGCTGGTGTGGACTTTCGCTTTCGCCTTCCTCTCGGTGGCGACCACTTTCCTACTGGGCATGTTCTTTGCGCTGGTCATGAATGATGAGCGGATGCGCGGGCGCAAAATCTACCGCACGATTATGCTGCTTCCCTACGCCTTCCCCTCCTTCATGACGGCATTCCTCTTCGCCGGTATGCTCAACCCGAAGTACGGGTTCTTCAACCAGGTGCTTTTCGGGGGTGCGGAGATCGGGTGGCTGACCGATCCGTGGCTGGCCAAGCTTTCCGTGATCCTGGTGAATCTGTGGATGGGCTTCCCCTATATGTTCCTCATCTGCACGGGGGCGCTGCAATCCATTCCGTCCGAACTCAATGAGGCGGCGGAGATCGACGGCGCGGGCGGGCTTAAGCGGTGGCGGTATATTACCTTGCCGCAGCTCATGATCCAGGTGACTCCGCTCCTCATCTCCTCCTTCGCCTTTAACTTCAATAACTTCAACCTCATCTACATGCTCACGCGCGGCGGCCCGCAATTCGCGGACGCCTCGGTACCGGTGGGCTCCACGGACATCCTCATTTCGATGGTGTACCAAATTTCCGGGCTTTCGGGCGCGGCAACGAAGAATTACGGCCTGGCTTCGGCCATGTCCATCCTCATCTTCGTTATTGTCGGCACGATTTCCCTCATCAGCTTCCGGCGTTCGCGTTCAATTGAGGGGGCACAGTAATGGCAAACGATTCCATCATGACGGTTCCCGGCGGTGCTGCTGGCGGCGTGGGTGTAACCGCGCGCGGCGCAGTTCCCGTGATCGAGGAGAAGATCAGCCATAAGGAACGCCATCACAATAAGGTGAGTTTCGGGCGCTGGTTTTCCCAGGTGGGCTTCCGGCACCTGGTCGGGCTTTTCGCCGTCGTCTATTCGGCCTTCCCGATTATTTATGTGCTCTCCGCAGCCCTGAACCCGAATACCAAAACGACGCTGACGTCTGCGAATTCCCTTTTCTCGGAGATCTCGACTCAGAACTTCACCCAATTGGGAACCTCGACGATGTTCTGGCGTTGGTTCGCTAATACTCTGGAGATCGGGATTTTCTCCGCGCTCGGGGCGGTTCTTATGGGAGCGGCCGCGGCCTACGCATTTTCGCGCTTCCGCTTCCAGGGGCGCAAAGGCGGGCTGCTGGCCCTCATGGTCATTCAGATGTTCCCGCAGCTGCTGGCATTCGTAGCAATTTTCTTGCTGCTCAGCCAGCTCGGCGAGGTAGTGCCGGTGCTCGGGCTGGACTCCAAGCTCTCGTTGATCTGCGTGTACCTGGGCGGGGCCTTGGGCGCCAATACCTTCCTCATGTACGGCACCTTCAACTCCATTCCGATGGAGCTGGACGAAGCGGCGAAGATCGATGGTGCTAGCCATTCGCAGGTCTACTGGACCATCGTGCTCCCGCTGGTCACCCCGATCCTCGCGGTGGTGGGACTGCTGGCCTTCATCGGAGCCTTCAACGATTTCATCCTGGCCTCCACAATTCTCTCCAAAGAAGAGAATTGGACCCTGGCTATCGGCATGAATATTTGGGTGGGTGGCAATGAGAAGCAATGGGGCTGGTTCACAGCCGGCGCGGTCATCTCCGCGCTCCCGATTCTGCTCCTCTTCCTCTTCCTGCAGCGTTACATCGTGTCGGGACTGACGGGCGGATCCGTCAAGGGGTAAGCCCGGTGGCTGATTCCTCCGGTTCGGGCGGCCGGTCACCTGGTAATGCTCCGCCGGAGCTGACCGGCCACCCCTGACATATTTACTCATAACCCGGACTTTCCGTCGGTGATTTGCCGAGGAAAGTCCGGGTTATTGGTTCGGCAATGGGGCACTATGTGTTTTTCGAGCTGTACTTCATTTGTTATACGTGCGAAGTACACCTCGGAAAAAACACCCCTGCCTCGCCGCACCGCTGCCGTGGATCGACCAAAGTGCAAATCCTGAACCGTTGGGGTCGCGTAGTGCAAGCCCAGGGACAGAAATCGGGCCAAAATGGTGCGTAGATTTGCACTTTGCTTTGTGTGTAGGCAAAGGCGTGGGCCCGGTGGTCACGTGACCACCGGGCCCACTATTGCGCCGCTGCCAGGCGCCGCCGCGAAGGAGCTAGTACGCGGCGCGCGGAGGCGGCTATCTTAGGCGGCTGCCGTAGCCTGCTGCTTTAGGCGGCCGCAGCTGCTGCGGATTCCTCCGTGCCCTCATCGCCCCCGCCGGCCGTGGCATCCCCGCCAGCCGTGGCATCCCCGCCAGCCGCCCCGGCCGCACCACCTTCAGCTTCAGCTTCAGTTCCTGCTGTTGCTTCAGCTTCTGCATCGAGGGCTTCGCCTGCCTCAACGCCCGCGAGTTTCTCAGCCGCGTGGTGGAGATAAACCACCCCGAGCGGGGGAAGCTGGACCGGAGCCGAGTAGGGCCGGCCGTTCCAGCCGATCTCCTCCGCGTGGACCTCCCCGAGATTACCCACCCCGGAACCGCCGTATTCCACCGCGTCGGTATTGAGCACTTCCGTCCAGGTCCCGCCGTCCGGCAAACCGATGCGGTAATCGTGGTGGGGGATACCCGCGAAATTGCAGGCCACCACAACAACATCCTTGCCATCCGCGGAGCGGCGCAGGAAAGTAATGACGTTATTATCGGCATCCGAGCCGTCGATCCACTCGAATCCGTGCGGGGTGAAATCATCACTCCACAAAGCCGGATGCTCCACGTAGAGCTCGTTGAGCCGTTTGACAAGGGACAAGATGCCATCGTGTTCGGGCTGGTCGGTCAGCCACCAGTCCAGAGAGGCGTCGTCGTTCCATTCGCGGATCTGCCCGAATTCCTGGCCCATGAACAGCAGCTGCTTACCCGGATGCGCCCACTGGTAGGCGAGCAATTCACGCACGCCGGCGCGTTTTTGCCAGTCGTCGCCGGGCATCTTTTGGTAGAGCGAGCCCTTGCCGTGCACCACTTCATCGTGGCTGAGCGGCAGCAGATAGTTTTCCGAATAGGCGTACACCATGGAGAAGGTGATTTCCCCGTGGTGCCAGCGCCGATTGACCGGCTCCTCCTCGAAGTAGCGGATGGTGTCATTCATCCAGCCCATATTCCACTTGAGGCCAAAGCCGAGCCCGCCGCTATCCGTCATCGCGGTGACGCCCGGCCAGGAGGTGGATTCTTCCGCGATCATCATGACGCCGGGGTTGCGCCGGTAGGCGGTGGCGGTGACTTCCTGGAGGAAGGAAATAGCCTCGAGGTTTTCCCTCCCGCCGTAAATATTGGGTTGCCACTGCCCGGCTTCCCGCGAGTAATCCAGGTAGAGCAGCGAAGCCACGGCATCCGCGCGGATTCCATCGAAATGGAATTCTTCCAGCCAGTACAGCGCATTGGCCACCAAGAAATTCCGCACTTCCCGGCGTCCGAAATCGAAGACCAGGGTGCCCCAATCCGGATGCGAGCCGCGTTGCGGATTCGGATCTTCGTACAGGGCCTGGCCGTCGAAACGCGCGAGCGCCCACTCGTCGGTGGCGAAATGCGCGGGGACCCAGTCGGTGATGACCCCGATCCCAGCCTGGTGCAGCCGGTCAATGAGGTAGCGCAGGTCATCGGGGGTGCCGTAGCGCGAAGTGGGGGCGTAATACCCGGTCACCTGGTAGCCCCACGACGGCGTGAAAGGATGCTCGGCCACCGGCATGAATTCCACGTGGGTGAAGCCGCAGTACTTGACGTGCCCGATGAGCTGGTCAGCGAGCTCCCGGTAGGAAAGCCCCTTGCGCCACGAACCCAGGTGGACTTCGTAAATGGAGACCGGCCCCGAAGCCGGATCGGTACGCTGGGCCATCCAGGCGTCGTCGTTCCATTCGTAGTTGGATTCGGTGACGATAGAGGCGGTGGACGGCGCGGTTTCGCTGTAGCGGGCCATGGGATCGGCCTTCTGGTGCCAGCTCAGGTCCTTGTACTGGATCTCAAACTTGTAGCGCGCCCCCGCGCCGGCGCCCGGCACGAAGATTTCCCACAGCCCGGAGCTGCCCAGGGAGCGCATGGCGTGCAGGGAACCATCCCAGCCGTTGAAATCACCGACCACCCGTACGGCGAGCGCATTGGGCGCCCACACCGAGAAGGCCACGCCCGTGACATCCCCGAGAACGGAGGGGAAGTGGCGCACATGCGCGCCCAGTGCGTTCCACAGTTCTTCGTGGCGCCCCTCCGAAATGAGGTAAATATCGGTTTCGCCCAGGGTGGGCAGGAAACGGTAGGGGTCATCCCCGCGGCTTTCCACGCCCCCGTACGAGGCCACCACCCGGTAATCGGGCACGTTGGGGGTGTCGAGCACCGCGCGCCAAATTCCGTTGTATTCGTGTACGGCAGGCACCCGCCCGTCCAGCGTTTCAATAAATACCGCATCCGCGAGCCGCCGAATGGTGCGAATGGTGACGGTGCTGCCGTTGGAATGGGGCCCGAGGACATCGTGGGGTGCGTAGTACCAACCCTTGGAAACAGCCTCGAGCGTGCCTTCATCAACTTCTACGTAATCAGACATGTGTGCCTCTCTGCACGATGGAGCGTAGGCGGTCAGAGCGGGAAACCACCCGCGCGCGCCGGTGATGTGCTGTGTCCTGCCAAGCGGCATCGCGGAATTTCCGGGAAGTACCGCGCGACTATCTACATATCCCAGGATACCTGAAAGATGCGCGATCCCGGGCCGCGGCTGCCTGCCGTGGACAGTGCGCGGGCCGGGTGCGGAGGAGGTGGCGGGCGTGGGTGGTGGTGTGCGAAGGGCGACGACGCCGCAGCCCGCCGCGGGGCGGCGGGCTGACCTGCGGATCTGCTAGTTCTCGAGCAGGCGGTGGACTCCGCCCAGGGGGAGATCGATCCAGTCCGGGCGCTGATTGACCTCGTACACAACTTCGTAAAGTGCCTTGTCCAGGAGGAGGGCGCGCAGCAGGGGCCGGTGCGCGGCGGGAATCGCGCCGTAGCCGGATAGGAAAGCAACTTCCGCGGCGCGGGTCCACGCGCGCATGCGGGAGGCGGGCTGGCCATCGCGTTCGCCCTGGCCACCGGCGTAATCGAAGGAACGCAGCATGCCGGCCACATCGCGCAGGGCGAGGTCGGGGGCCACGCGCTCGGGGAGCGGGCGCAGGGGCTCACCTTCAAAATCGAGGGCCACCCAGCCACGCCCCGGCACATCCACAACCTGCCCGAGGTGGTAGTCCCCGTGGATGCGCTGGAGCGCCGGCCAGGCAGTGGCCGCGGCGGCGGCAAAAACCTCGTTGATGCGCGCACGGCTGGCCGCTAGCTCGGGGGCCGCAGCAAGGGCGGCGCGAGCTCGTGCATGCCAGCTGGCCAGCTGCGCTTCGCGCAGCTGCGGCGTCGCCGCGGTGGTACCCAGGCGGGTGGCGAATGCGGTGTGGAAAGCGCGGGTGAGGGAGCCGAGTTCGCGGATGCGTTCGGAAAAATCGCCCAGCAGCGCGCGGGGAGTATTCAGAACGGGGCTGTTCGGGGCGGGGAAAGAGCTCGTGACGACGCGCCAGGCGTCGTGGGCGCCGGTGAGGAACTCCTGCGCCACCAGCACATCGCTGCCCGCTGCGGCCGGACCGCCCACGAGCGCTGCCGAGCCCCACTGCGCGGGGACTGTGCCGGTATCCGAAAGCGCGGCCTGCAGCTCCACGTCCGGGTTCGCGCCCGGGCTCAGCACCCGAAAGAGCTTGATAATGAGGGGCACGGTGCTGGTCTGGTAGATGATTGAGCTATTGGATTGTTCGCCGCTCAGCGGCCGGGCAGCGCGGTAGCTCCCCGGGAAGTCGGCCGGGCGCGTGACCAGGTCAAGGGTGCTGTTGGTGGGCTGGCTCGGTGCCTTGCTGAGCGCCGGGGAATGTAGGAGGGGTTCGCTGCCCGGCTGGCCGGTGGCGGCCTCGAAGAGGAAACGCTGGCCGGCAGGATGCGTGGTCGCGTCGAAAATAAGGTGGCCGCGGGCGCGGGCAACCGGGGCGGGTGGCTCAGCCGGCGCGGTTGGCGCGGCCGGCGCGGTTGGCGCGCTCGGCGCGGCGTCGTCGTGCAGCGCGGACCCGGTAGCGGGGGCGAGGAGCAGCGGGACGTTGTAGAGCGTAGAGCCGGCGTCAATAATGAGCCAGGTGAGGGTGAAAGGCTCTGCGCCGCACGTGAAGTCAGCGCGGGCCCGCAGGTAGAGCGGATGGGCTTCGCCCCGGTACCAGCGCCGGGCGTGCATCCACGCCTCGAGTTCCGGAATCCGCTCACCGATGTCCCAACTCACGCTGCGTTCCCTTCTTCATGATCTGCGGTGTTCGCCGCGGTGGGCTTTTGCGCGGGTGCCGCGGCCGCCGGCGGCGCCGGGCGGGAGAGCGCAGCGAAGTCCACCTGTTCTCCGCTTTCTGCGGCGCGGGCACCTTCCACCGGGCCCGGTTCCGCTTGCCCGGGCGCATCTAGTTTGAGCCAGAAGAAATTGCGGCTGCCCAGCGTGACGTCATAACCGCCAGCGGCACCGACGGCCGGGAAACCTGCCCCGCCAAACACATCCGTGGCCAGCCACCCGGCATAGTCGGGCAGCTCGATGCGCCCGGCGCGCGGGGTATTGGCCAGGTTCATGATGCAGAGGAGGGTCTCCTCCGGGCAGGAGCGAGTGAAAGCGAGGATCGCGTCGTTATTCGATTCGCGCAGCACAAAATCACCCGAGCCCATGGCCGGGTGCCCGCGCCGCACCTCCAGAATCCCGTGAATCCAGTGGAGCAGCGACGCCGGCTGCGCGAGCTGCGATTCCACGTTGACCGCCTGGTAGTTATAGGACAGCGAGGTAATAGCCGGCAGGTAGAGCTGACCCGGATCCGCGGTGGAAAAACCGGCATTGCGATCTGGACTCCACTGCATCGGGGTGCGCACGCCGTCGCGATCCGGCAACCAAATATTGTCGCCCATCCCGATTTCGTCGCCGTAGTAGAGGTAGGGCGAACCGGGCAGGGAAAGCAGCAGCGCGTGCGCCAGCTCGATCTCCGCCCGGGAATTCCCCAGTAGCGGGGCGAGGCGGCGGCGGATCCCCACATTAGCTCGCATGCGCGGATCGTCGGCATACCAGCCGTACATGAGGGCGCGTTCTTCCGTGCTCACCATTTCCAGGGTGAGTTCATCGTGATTGCGCAGGAAGGTACCCCACTGGGCCCCGGCCGGAATCGCGGGGGTGCGCTCCAGAATCTCCCGGATCGCGGTGGCACGCTGGTCGCGCAAAGCGTAATAAATACGCGGCATCACGGGGAAGTGGAAGCACATATGGCATTCGGGCGCCTGCGCTGTTCCGAAATATTCGACGACGTCCTCCGGCCACTGATTCGCTTCGGCCAGCAAAAGCGTGCCGGGAAATTCCTCATCGAGGACCCGGCGCACCTTCGCGATAAACGCGTGTGTTTCCGGGAGGTTTTCGCAATTCGTGCCTTCCCGCTCATAGAGGTAGGGGATGGCATCTAGGCGCAGTCCGTCCACCCCTAGCCCGCACCAGAAGCGGAAAATATTGAGGACCGCTTCGTGCACCTTGGGATTATCGAAATTCAAATCCGGCTGGTGGGAGAAGAAACGATGCCAGAAATACTGTTTGCGCACCGGATCGAAAGTCCAATTGGAGACCTCGGTGTCCACGAAAATAATGCGGGCATCTTCGTATTTTTTATCGGTGTCCGACCACACGTAGAAATCCCCGTAGGGCCCTTCCGGATTCGCGCGGGAGGATTGGAACCACGGGTGATCCGCGGAGGTGTGGTTGATAACGATATCGATGATGACGCGGATACCGCGCCGGTGGGCCTGATCAACTAGCTCCCGAAAATCATCCATCGTGCCGTAGCGAGGATCCACGGCGGTGTAATCGGCGACGTCGTACCCGCCGTCCCGCCCCGGGGAAGGGTAGAACGGCGGGATCCAGATGCAGTCGATCCCCAGCCACTGGATGTAATCGAGATGCGCGATCAGGCCGCGGAGATCACCAACGCCGTCGGCATCGGTATCTCCAAAAGCCTTGAGCAGCACCTCGTAGAACACCGCGTGGCGATACCACTCCGGATCATCGATTAGCCCGGGGTGTTCGGACTGGGTGATGCGGGGCCCGGAAGTGGCAGCGTTGAGGGAAGGAAGGGACATAGGATCAGAGGGCCTTCACGGAGAGAATATGCGCTGGGGTGGTGAAGGGGTTGAGCCGCACGAAGGGCCGGTTATTCCACTGGAAATGCCCGCCGCCCAGCTCATCCACCACCTCGATATGCTCGGGTGCCTCGCCGCGCGGCAGACCGCTGGCATCGAAAGCACCGAAAGCGGACATATCCAGAGAGATCTCCGCCTCCTGGGTGGTATGCGGATCGAGGTTGAGCACCACAATCACGCGGTCCGCGGTTCCCGACGGAGTTTCCTCCGGGCGCGCCACCTTCGTGAAGCACAGAATATTCGGATTCGACGTGGGGTTAATGGTGATCCCGCGCAGGCGCTGGAGAGCCACGTGCTCCTTGCGGATCTCGTTGAGGCGGGTGAGAAGCCCTTGGATACCGTAGGGATCGCGGGTGTAATCCCGCGGGCGGTATTCGTATTTCTCGTTGTTATTCATTTCTTCGAAGCTGCCGCGCGGCTCCGATTCCACGAATTCATAACCGGAGTAAATCCCGTAGGAGGGCGCTCCCATCGCCGCCAAAATCGCGCGGATCTTCCAGCCGTTCGGGCCGGATTGTTGGAGATAGGGGGTGAGGATATCGTGCGTCGTCGGCCAGAAAGTGGGGCGCAACATCGCATCCGATTCCCGGCCGACCTCCCACAGGTAGTCCTCAATTTCCTTCTTTTCGTTACGCCACGCGAAGTAGCAGTAGGACTGGTGGAAGCCCACCGCGCCCAGACCCCGCATCATCGGCGGGGCGGTGAACGCCTCGGCCAGGAAAATAACCTCCGGGTGGGTGCGGCGGAATTCGGCCAGCAGCCGCTGCCAGAAACTCACCGGCTTGGTATGCGGGTTATCCACGCGGAAAAGCGTGACCCCGTGCGAAACCCAGGTTTCCAGCACGCCCTTGACCGCCTGGTAGATACCTTCCGGATCGTCATCGAAATTGAGCGGGTAGATATCCTGGTACTTCTTCGGGGGATTTTCCGCGAAAGCGATGGTGCCGTCCGGGCGGTGCAGGAACCATTCGGGGTGTTCGTGCAGCCACGGGTGATCTGGGGAGCATTGCAGTGCAATATCGAGGGCGACCTCCATGCCCAGATCCCGGGCGGTGGCTACGAAGGCATCGAAATCCTCGAACGTGCCCAGATCCGGGTGGATGGCATCATGCCCGCCCGCTTCGCTGCCAATCGCGTAGGGCGAGCCGGGTTCACCGGGCTGGGCAATCAGCGAATTATTCTTCCCCTTGCGATCAGTCAGGCCAATCGGGCTAATCGGAGTCAGGTACACCACGTCGAAGCCCATGGAGGCGATGCGGGGCAGATCTTCCGCCGCGGTGCGCAGGGTCCCGGAATGCCAGGTGCCTTCGTCGTCGCGCCAGGCTCCCACCGAGCGCGGGAACATTTCGTACCAGGCGCCGTGCAAGGCCAGTTCGCGGTCCACGGCGAGGGGGAAACGCGCCGATTCGCTCACGAAATCGCGCACCGGATACCTGTGGATAATATCTTCGACGACGTCGGACGTCACGGCCGCGAAACGTACCGAAGCCGGGATGGACTTTTTTCGAACGACGTCGATAGCGTCATTAATCGCCGGCCGGTCCTTTGAACCGCGCGGCAGCAATTTCGCCACCCTCTTGAGCAGCTGCTCGGCTTCGAGGAACACCAGGTCAATATCCTGGCCGACCGGGAGCTTCGCTTCGGCGGTATGCCGCCAGGTGGCCAGCGGATCCGACCACGAGCGCACAAAGAAGGCCCAATCGCCCGGCTCGGTGGGGGTGAGCCAGCCTTCGTAACGGCCCAGGCCCGGGCGTACCAGGACCATGGGAGCGTTCTGAACTTCGCGACCCTGCGGATCAACGAGGACGGCTTCACAGCCGAAAAGATCGTGCCCTTCGCGCCAGACGGTGGCCTGCACCGGGAAAGCTTCATTCACGGTTCCCTTAGCGGCCAGCGAGCCGTTTTGCACGCAGGGTGTCACATCCATAATCGGGATGCGGGCGATATTGGCCCGCGGGGCGGGGGCCGGGGCCACAGGTGCCTGCGGGAAAGCCGGCGGGTACCCTTCGGCGTTTGCACGGCCGTGCGTGGTAGGGGAGGCTGGGGACGTAGCGGTGGTTTGTGCCGCGGGGGTTTTCGCGGAGGTCTTCGCGGGGGCTTTTGCGGAGGTCTTCGTGCTTTTTGCCGATCCGGAGGCCTTTGTGGACTTTGCCGCGGTGGTGCTCTTCGTTGAGCGCCGGGTGGCCGCGGGTTTCTTCGGGGACGCTGCCTTTGCCGTTGCTGGCTTCTTCGCGGTGGCGGACTCCGCGGCGGCTGGCTTCGGGGCCGCGGGCGTGGTTGCCGGCTTCTTTTCGGGCGTGGATGCCGAATTCTTCGCGGGCGTCGTCGGTTCAATGGACATGGCTTATCTCCTCGTATCCTCGGGCGACATATGGCGGGAGTGCGTGCAAGCGGCAGCAACCCCACGGCTCGAGCGGCGACGCACGAGCCGATGATGCGTCTGTGTAAGGATGCTCACAAGCCCAATCCTATTAGGTTTCCGGGCTTCTGGCACACCGGCCCGCGGGGGTGGACGCATGGCAGGTTGGCTGCGTCGTCGTATGCGTGAGCTTCGGTCCGGCGCCACGGGAGGCACTATGTGTTTGTCGAGCTGTACTGCATTTGTTGTACATGCGAAGTACACCTCGGGAAAAGTGCCCCCGTCCTTGCCCTTGTTCTTGCCCTTGTTCTTGACCTTGTTTACGGAGCGACCAAAGCACAACTCCTGAACGGGATCGCGTAGTGCACGCCTCTTGTGTCCGGTGTAATGGTACTGGAGAACACCGGGCCTAACAGAGTGGTACTGCACGGCAGAAAACCGGGTGCTGGCTGTAGCTCCAGTACCACTTTGCGAGCCGGTGGAATACTGGTCGGTCAGTTCCGTCATTGGGTTCGCAGAAAGTAACGTCCTGACGTGGAGGTCTACAAAATGTAACCTCCCGCCATGACGTGCCTGCAAAAAGCAACGTCCTGGCGACTACGCGCACAAAATGCAACCACAGCTCACGAAATTGGTTTCTTAATGTAGTTGGTGTTGCTTTTTGTGTTAGGCGGTAGCCGCCGAGTGCTGGGAAGCGTTCCGCGACCAGGCTGGCCGGCGCGCTAATACACCATCTGGAGTGCTTCACGCACCTCCGCGAGCGTCTTATTGGCGCGCTCGTTGGCAATCTCAATACCTCGGCGCACAATCCCATCCACGTAACCGGGATCCTTGGCCAGCTCGGCGCGCTTGGCCCGGATAGGCGCAAACATCTCATTAATCGCTTCGGTGACGATCTTCTTGAGCGTACCGGCCCCGCCGTCGCCAATTTCTTCCGCGATCTCCACCGCGGGCCGCCCCTGCGCCAGCGAAGCCAACAGCAGCAAATTTGCCACTTCGGGGCGGTTGTCCGGATCGTAGGTAATATGCCGATCCGAATCCGTGACCGCTTTCTTGATGCGCTTGGCGGTTTCATCCGCGCTCATACCGATTTCGATGGTGTTACCGCGCGATTTGCTCATCTTGGCGCCATCCAAGCCCAAAATAGAGGTGCCCTCAGAAAGCAGGGCCTGCGGGCGCGGGAACACCGGGGTTTCACGCCCGGCCGGGCGGCCGTAGCGCGCCTCGAAACGATCAGCGATCACGCGTGCTTGTTCGAGGTGGGGGAGCTGATCCTTGCCCACCGGCACCAAATTAGCTTTGCAGAAAAGGATATCCGCGGCCTGGTGAACCGGGTAGGTGAGCAGCAGCCCGGAAAGGGGCCGCCCGCCCGTTGCCTCGTGTTCCGCCTTGACGGTGGGATTGCGGCGCAGCTCGGCGTCGGTCACCAAAGAAAGGAAGGGGAGCATGAGTTCGTTGAGGCCCGGAATAGCCGAATGCGGGAAAATAACCGCGGCATCCGGGTCGATACCCACCGCGAGGTAATCGGTGGCCAGGGAACGCACCCGTTCCCGGATAGGCCCGGTGCCATCCCGATCCGTAATGACCTGAAAATCGGCGATAACCAGCCAGGTTTCCACGCCTTTGCGCTGCAATTCCACCCGGTTGCGCAGCGAACCGAAGTAGTGCCCCAGGTGGAGATTCCCGGTGGGGCGATCCCCGGTGAGAACCCGGAATTCCTCCGGAGAAGTGTTGATCTTCTCCTTGATTTTCTCACTCAGGCGCTGCGCATGCGCCAGGGACGCGGCGGACGTGGACCGTTCGAGGGATTCCTCGACACTCATACCTTGCTCCTTCAGTCATACACCCAGGTCATACCCCCGAATTCCCCGGGAGCACGCTCTGCTTGTCTATTGTAGGCGCCGCTCGCCCGCTACCGCTCCGGATTGGCGAAGTACAGCTGCATCGTCAGCGGCTCCACCCGGGTGGAGGCCCCGGGCTGGTAGATACGCTCCGAGGACCGCGGGGTGGGCCAGGAAGAATCCCAGGCCAGCGCGAAGGGATTACCGCGCCCCTGCGGGAACCGGATAGGAACGTGGTGATTTGAGCCGTTGATGACCACGAGCGCATCGGCGTCGCGCTCAGAACCGGAACGCAGCATTTGCAACAACCGATTCGAAGGATCGAACCACCGGTGCTCGGGCATCGGTTCGCCGGTATCAGCAAACCACTGCAGATCGGGAATGTGATCGCGCCCGGAGGGCGATTCGGTGTAGAACATGCTCGGGCGCAAGACCCGGTGTTCGGAACGCAGCCGGAAGAGGTACGCCACGGTTGCCTGCAGCTCGCGCTGCCATTCCTCGCGGTCCCAATCCAGCCAGGACACGTGATTATCCTGGCAGTAGGCGTTGTTGTTCCCGAATTTCGTATCGGCAAATTCGTCGCCGCCGTAGAGCATGGGTACCCCGGCGCTGAAAACTAGCGTGCCGATGAGGTTGCGCATGGTGCGGGTGCGTGCCTTGAGCACGCCCTCGGGAAGCGGGGAGGTATCGGTGCCTTCCCCTTCTACCCCGTGGTTCCACGAGCGGTTGTTATCGGTGCCGTCCCGCCCGTTTTCTCCGTTGGCTTCGTTGTGCTTGGAATCGTAGGAGACCAGGTCGTAGAGGCTGAAACCATCGTGCGCGGTAATGAAATTGACGGAGGCAAGCGGCCCGCGCCCGGAGGGGGAACGCCCGTGCCCGAAAAGATCGGCGCTGCCGGCCAGGCGGGTCGCCACGTCGCGCAGGTCCCCGCCCAGGCCGCCGCCGGCAACCGCGCGCTGATCGGCCACCCAGAACTGCCGGATGGAATCGCGGTAGCGGTCATTCCAGTCCGCGGTGGGCGGCAAGAAATTACCGGTTTGCCAGCCGTTCGGCCCCAGATCCCAGGGCTCGTTAATGAGCTTGACGTTGGAAAGAATGGGATCGGTGGCCATCGCCAGGTAGAGGGGGTGGTTGGTATCGAAATGATCGCCCCGGCGTGCCAGGGTGGCGGCCAGGTCGAAACGGAATCCGTCCACGCCGATCTCGCTCACCCAGTAGCGCAGCGAATCGAGGGTGAGCTGGAGGACGGGCGTGCGCCGGAAATCCAGAGAATTCCCGGTGCCCGTGGTGTCATAAAACTGGCCGGGCTGGTTGGGTACCTGCATGTAATAGGTGGTTTGCCCGAAGCCGCGTAGCGAGACGGTGGGTCCGTTGACCCCGCCTTCACAGGTGTGGTTATAAACCACGTCAAGGATGACTTCCAGGCCGGCATCGTGGAGACGTGCCACCATATCGCGTACTTCTTGCAGCACGGCCAGGGGTCCAGCGGCGCGCGCGGTGGCGGTGGCCAGGCTCGGCTCGGGAGCGAAATAGGAGAGGGTGGAATACCCCCAATAGTTGGTGAGATCGCGTTCGGTGAGGAACGGTTCTGACATTTTCGCGTGGATGGGCAGTAGCTCCACGGCTGTCACGCCCAGGGAACGCAAATAATCGGTGACGATCGGGTGCGCTAGGCCGGCGTAGGTCCCGCGTAATTCTTCGGGGAGGGCGGCTAGCTGCTGGGTGAGTCCGCGCACGTGCGTTTCGTAGATAACCGTGTGGGACCAGGGCGTATACGGGTGGCGGATATGCGTTTCCGTGGGTGCGGTCACGACGCCGCGGCACATGGCCTCCAGGGAATCGGTATCGTCACGTTGCGGCGGAACCGGGACGGGATCCAGAGCGTCATTCACCTTGTGCCCGTACAATTCGGGTCCCAAGCGCGGGGTGCCGGTTATGGCCCGCGCGTAGGGATCAAGAAGGAATTGCGCGGGGTTAAAACGCATCCCGGTATCGGGATTCCACGGGCCGTGTACCCGGTAGCCGTATTCTTGACCGGCACGCACCCCGGACACGTGCCCCACCCAGGTGGTGAAACTCGCGTCCCGATGCAGGGAATAGCGACGCTCGGTGATACCCGAGGCACTGCGATCAATAAGGCACAGGTCAACAGCGGTCGCGTGCGGAGCCAGGACAGCGAAATCCGCCCCGGTATCGGTGAGGTGCGCCCCCAGACGCACGGGCCGCAATCGGACGGGCAGAGCACGCTCGGAGGCGCGCGCCACGTACCGGGATGCGGTCGGGGAAGTAGCCGGTAATGAAGTCACCTTCGTATTGTCGCAAAATATCGGCGTTCGGCAAGAATCCAGAAGAGTGATATTAGAATTTTGGTGGAAGGGCGACCGGCACGCGGCCGGTTCCGGAAGGGGCACGATGGTGGGGTACGACGGCGATTTAATCCTGGCACGCGGGAATCTGGACCGGGATGAACTTTCCCGAAACGACCCGCAGCGCCTGGCGGAATTGGCGGAAAATGCGGGATATCTGCTTATTTCGGGGTGGGGTGCTGTCCTGGATAATGACGGTGCACCCCTCCTCTTGAGCCGCGGTGAGCTCCCGCGCGCCACCGCGGATTCACCAACTGTTTACCTGGGGAAAGTTGCGGGGCGCCCCTATTTTGCGTGCGATCTCACCACCGTTATCGGCGGTGGGCCCACTCGTGATAACCCGGAAGTGGATGCTCCGGGCTACCGGATTGGCTCGCTGCAAAATTACGCACCGTCCTGGAGCGCGGATATGTCGGCACTGGTGACCGCGGCGGTAGCGATCCTCAATACCTGGCGTGCTACCCGCTGGTGTGCGGTATGCGGCCAGCGCATCACCGTGGATAGCAGCGGCTGGAGCGGGCAGTGCCCGGAAGGCCACGTGGTCTTTCCGCGCACCGACCCGGCCGTCATTATGGCGGTGCTTGATTCGAATGATCGTATTTTGCTGGCGCATAACGCGCGCTGGCCCGCTGGGCGGCACTCCGTACTCGCGGGTTTTGCCGAGGCGGGGGAGTCACTGGAAGCGGCGGTGCGCCGCGAGGTGCGCGAAGAAGTAGGTGTTCCGCTGGGCGAGATAAGCTACTTCGCCAGCCAGCCCTGGCCCTTCCCGCGTTCCCTCATGATCGCCTACGTGGCGCGGGTGGAGCCGGAGGCGGAAGTCCGGGCGGGTGGGGCGGATGCCCTGGTGCGCGTGGACGGGGAAGAAATCGACCATGCCGCCTTCTACAGCGCCGCACAATTAGATGCGGCCCTGCGCGAGGGTAGCCTCACCCTGCCCGGACCTTCCTCGGTGGCCGCGGCTCTCATCACCGAGTGGTACGGACCCGAAATTCGGCCCTATCTGGGCTGGTAATAATTAGCCCGAGTGCCGCTCTAGTTCCCGGGGGAGGCGAGTTCAGCGAGTTTCGCTTGCACTTCTTTCAGGCTCGGATTTGTCAGGGTGGCGCCGTCGGCAAACTCAAGGGTGGGCACCACTTTATTGCCGCCGTTGAGAGCCGCAACCTTGGTGGCCGCGGCCTCATCTTCTTCAATATTCACCGCGTTCCAGGTGATGCCGGCCCGCTTGAGCTGGGCGGAAAGGTTGCGGCAGTAGCCGCACCAGGGCGTTGTATACATTGTGAAATCAGCCATGGAGTGATCTTAAGGTGCGAGATGTTCGGCGCGCCACGGGTTTCGATGAGGGGAAAATTTCTGTCGGGGGCGTGTGGCATCCTGAGAGAGCAAGGAGGAACACGATGGACTCACCCGAGGAATTGCTGGAATTTCTGGATCCGGATCAGCGCGCGGTCGCTACCGCTTTACGCGGTCCGGTGTGCGTGCGTGCCGGGGCGGGCACCGGGAAAACTCGGGCTATTACCTACCGGATCGCCTACGGGGTGCGCAGCGGGGTTTATGCCCCACACAACGTTATGGCGGTTACCTTCACCTCCCGCGCGGCCGGGGAATTACGTTCGCGCCTGCGGGATCTCGGGGTGGGCGCTGTACCCGCCCAAACATTCCACGCCGCCGCGCTGCGCCAACTCTCCTACTTCTGGGGTACCGCGGTGGGGGGCACCATCCCGCGGATCACCGAATCGAAATTCGGGCTGGTCTCCCAGGCTGCCGGCCAGATCGGTCTACCTACCGATAAAGTGAGCATCCGCGATCTCACCGCGGAAATCGAATGGGCTAAAGTCTCGATGATCAGCCCGGATAACTACCCGGAAGCCGCCCTGGCGGCCGGGCGCGGGGAAGTCGCCGGCCAGCTCAGTAGCGATATAGCGCGGCTGGCGAAAACCTATGAAGAAGTGAAAACCGAACGCCGCGTTCTCGATTTCGATGATGTTCTCCTCCTCCTCGTCGGGATCCTGCTGGATCGGGCGGATATCGCTCGCCAGATACGCGAGCAATACCGCCACTTCGTGGTCGATGAATACCAGGATGTTTCCCCCCTCCAACACCGCCTGCTGCAGCTATGGCTGGGGGACCGGAAGGATCTGTGCGTCGTCGGGGATGTTTCCCAGACCATTTACTCCTTCGCTGGCGCATCCTCCTCCTACCTCGCCCGCTTCCAACAGGAATACCCGCGGGCTCGCATTATCGAACTCACCCGTGATTACCGTTCCACCCCGCAAATTGTGGCGGCTGCGAATACCGTTATTGCCGATGATGTTTCGGAAGGCGCGGTGCAGCTGGTCTCCCAGCGCCGCTCCGGGCGCCCTGTTACCTTCCGGGAATACGAATCAGAGGGGGCGGAAGCCGCCGCAGTTGTGAGCGCGATCCAAGCGCTCGCCGCGGAAGGCACCGCGCTCTCGGAGATAGCCATTCTGTATCGCACCAATGCCCAATCGGCGGAATTTGAGGCAGCACTGTCCAAAGCGGGGGTGTCCTACCAGGTGCGCGGGGCGGAAAAGTTCTTCTCGCGCCGTGATGTCCGCGAAGCCATGGTGGCCATGCGCGCCGCGGCACGCTCCGGGGTGCATGGCCCGCTGGCGGATAACGTGCGCACCGTGCTGCGCCAGATGGGGTGGCGGGATGAAGCGCCGGCCACTGCCGGCTCCGCGCGGGAAAAATGGGAAGCCCTCCACGCCCTCATCACTCTCGCGGAGGATATGGAGGATAACCGGGCTGCCTCCATGGCTGATTTCGTGGTGGAACTGGAAGAACGCGCCGCCACCCAGAATGTTCCCGAATTGGAAGGCGTTACGCTTTCCTCCCTGCACGCCGCTAAAGGTTTGGAATGGGAAGCGGTTTTCTTGGTGGGGATGAGCGAAGGACTCATGCCCATTTCCCTCGCGAAGAAACCTGCGGCTATTGAAGAAGAACGCCGCCTCCTCTACGTGGGAATCACCCGGGCTCAAGAATTTTTACAGCTTTCCTATGCCGCCTCCTCCGGGCACCGTTCGGGCCGGAAAGTCTCCCGCTTCCTTACCGGGCTGTGGCCACAATCAGAAGAGGAAGAAACCTCGCGGGCCACCCGCTATCGGTGGCGCTCGCGGGCCGCTGCGGAAGAATTCGCCGCTGACTACCCCGAAGATGTGGCACTCTTTGAGCAACTCGTAGCCTGGCGGGCCCAACGCGCCCAGGCCACCGGCAAACCCGCCTACACAATTTTCCATGACACCACGCTGCGGGCGCTCGCGATAGCAAAACCGCGCAGCATCCACGCACTCGCCCAAATCAAGGGGGTGGGAGCTACAAAACTCGCTATCTACGGGGAGGAAATCCTCGCCCTGCTGGCCGAACACTGAGCGCAAGCGCTCCTGGCCGGTTATTCTTAGGCCGCTGCGGGGCCTGCTTCGCAGGGGCAACGCTCATGCGAGGAAAGCGCAACCCGGTAGGGGTAACCGGGCAGCGGCGGCACTACCCACTGGGTTCCCCGAGCATAGTCCGCTTGCCCACCCAGGGCTACAAGCGCGCTGTGCACCGCGAGCGCTGCCGCGAGGGGTACCCCGGGAGTGAAGGGAGCATTTCCGCGGGTGCTAAATACCTGGGGAGCCAGATAGCGCCAGGCAGGATCCGCGTCCATCGCTGCGAAAAGCAAACACCGAGCACACGGCCCACTCCCCGGAACCACCACCGGGCCCACCCGAATATCAATATCCTCGATATAGGCCAGCAGATAAGGAATGCGCTGCGTTTCCCACGGGGAACACCGCAGCGGATCAGGTAGCTGCAAAGAGGTCACCAGCGCGAGATCGGGACGGCCCCATTCCCAAGCAGGCCCGGCCGGTTGGGCGGCCACGCGATTTCCGCGCCCGGTGGCCGCCGCTTGGTTCGCGTGCTTCGCTTGCTTCGCGGCCCGTTCTATTCCCAGCGGCGTAACCCGATGGGCCTCCGCAGCAACCTCGATGACCGTAGTTCCCCAGCCGCGCTCGCGAAAGTAACTTTGCAGTGCCTGGTGCCGCGCGAATGTACGCCAGCTTGGCCGCCGGAAAATTGGGTGGTCAGTGCCGTGGGGTCTGCTGGTATCCGAGGTGAGAATATAGCCCAGGCCACCGGCAGCAAGAACTGTGCAGATCTCTACCGCCAGGGCATCCAAACGCTCAACGAAAACTGTGCGCCAGGCCAGGTCGGGGGAACCCGGCGGGGAAGTTTCTAGCAAGTCGGAATCCCGAAGCGTGCCCAGAAGCGAGCGTGCCCGCTCCTTGCTCACCGCGCGCCGCTTACACGCATCGAAGAATTCGCTTTCCGTACCGACGGAAGCTAAGGAGGAAACTACCTGCTGTTCCGCCACAGAAAGCCCCGTTAGCCGCAGTGCGACGCGCGGATCAAGACCGATCTGCACTTCATGCGTATCTGACCAGTACACTCCCAGCGGCGAGCGAATCATCATGAGACCACCTTGATAAACACCATGGCCTCAGCATAAAAAGCGCATCGCACCAGCGCGAAAGCCCATCCACAGGCACGGGTATTATCCCCAGAGCTGCCTTAGTTATCCACAGCGGGTTCTTCAGGTCACTCGGGTCTTTCGGGTCCCGCGGGTCACTCGGGGCGCGTGGGTCCTTCAGGTCACTCGGGTTGCTCGGGTCCTTCAGGTCCGGACGTGTCGGTCGTGCTCGAGTCCCCGGTGGCCTGGTGCGGCGTCGTCGTACCGAAACCCGGTTCGTGCGGCGCGTTGCCGAAAGGCGTGCCCCCATCACTATTGCTCAGAAGCTCCGCGAGGAAAGCATCCAGCTCCTCATCCAGCGCGGAGGGTTGTTCCGCGGGGGAGAAGAAACGGTCCGGATCGTCGAGGTGTTCGGGGAGCGGCAGTAAATCGGGGTGCTTCCAGAGCGCGTCGCGCCCCTCCATGCCACGTTCCCGGGCGGCGCGTGCCCAGAAGGCTGCCGCTTCACGCAAACGCCGCGGCGCGATATCGAAACCAACAAGAGGGCCGAAAACGCGGTTCGACGGCGCTTCGGTTACCTCGCGGCGCGTGAGAGCCTCCGACAGCTTCATACTATGGGGAAGCTGGGCCGCCACCGCGGTGCTCGTGACAGCGCTGACCCAGCCCGCCACCAGCGAAACAATATGCTCGAGGCGCTCCAGCGTAGCCTGCTGGGTGGGGGTGCGGGTGAAAGCGAAAACCTCATTCATGTCCAGGTCCGGCATCTGCCCGGACATGAGCTGTTCGGGATCGAGCTGGAGCTCGCGGACCTTCTCCTCGATGGCGTCGGTATCGATGGCGATATCGGCGGCGTAGGCGGCCACGGCGTCAAGAATCGTGCTGCGCAACCACGGTACCTGGGAGAAGAGCCGGGCTGCGGCCTGTTCGCGCACCGCCACGTAGAGCTCAATTTCACGCGCATCCACATCCAAGCCCGCGGCGAATTCCGAAATATTAGCCGGCACCAGCGCGGCCGTTTCGCCCTCCACCAGCGGGAAACCGGCGTCCGCGGTGCCGAAGGAAATGTGGGCGAGTTCCGCGAGCCCTTGGCCGTATTGCATTCCCAGTAACGACGCCGTCATTCCGGAGAGCATCCCCTCCAGCCCGCCGGGAATCCCCCCGAGCATCCCGCCCGATAGCATCTGGCGCATCTCCTCCGGGGCGCGTTCGAGCTGCGCGCTGAGAGCTTCACCGAAAGCCCGCGCGAGGTTCGCACCTACCGGAGCGGTGAGTTTCCGGAAGGTCGGGAGGGAATGAGCGATCCAGTCCAGGCGCGACCACACCTGGTTCGGGCCGCGCGGCGGATCGAAAACCGTGACCGGGTCAAGCCACAAACTTGCCACGTCCATCGCGGAGCGGGCCTGATCACCCGCGGCGGCGGTGGGAAGCCCCGGCCCGGATTTATTCACGGTATCCCGGGCGACCTGCTCCCCGATTTTCCAATTGACCGGCCCCTCACCCGAGGAACCGAGCATGGCGCGGATCTGATTCATCACCAGCCCGATATCAGCCGGCAGGCCCGCGCCGGCCGCGCCGCCCATCCCGGGAAGCCCGGGGAACGCTCCGCTGCCCGTGCCGGTGCCAGTGCCGTTCCCGGATGTTGCATCGCCGCCGGGGGCGAGGGACCGCAGGATTTCCTCGGCCGCCTCATCGCCGAGGACTGCCCGCAGCATCTTTTCCCATTCGTCACGCGGCTGTGAATTCTCAGTCATTCTTCTCCTCGAGGTCCACCACTAAGCCTAAAACACCGCGGGCCCGCGCGGGTAGGCGCCTCCGCCCCTGGCGCAGGAGCCGGGGCCCGCGCGGTACCGGCACGCTGTCGTGAACGGCGGGATAGGCGAACGGCGGGATAGGCGAGCGGTGGGATAGGCGAGCGGCGGGACACGTGAGCAGCGGGACACGTGAGCAGCGGTAGGACTGAGCCGCGCGATCAGGCATGATGGAGAGGTGATGAAAAAACGTGGTCAGGCAGGTAGTCCCCGTTCCGCGCGCCGCAATTCTCGGGCCGCGCGCCGCAGCGGCTTTATTTTTGCGAGCCTGGCGGTCCTCGCCCTTCTGCTCCCGGGTGCCTACACGGTGGAAATGGCCGGCCCGGCCCTTGACGTGACCGGAGAAGTGGCCGGTACTCGGCTGGTGAACGTGGAGGGCGTGCCCACCTATCCCACCGATACCCAGCTCTATATGACCACGGTGTCCGCGGCGGGCAACCCCGAGGTGGGAACCCTGGGTGCACACGCACTCTGGGCGTTGGTTGACCAGGAATCTCAGCTACTGCCGGTGCGCCTGCTTTATCCGCCCACGCTTTCCAGCGCGGAAGACGATGCCCGCAACGCCGAACTGATGAATAATTCCCAAACCGTCGCGGCCGGAGTTGCCCTGGAAAAGGCCGGCCACCACGTCACCATGAAACTGCGGGTGGTGGAGATTCCGGAAGGCTCTCCGGCGGCCGGTCAGCTCGAAACAGACGATATTATTACCGGCATTGCCGCCCCGGGCACCGCACCCACCACCGTCTCCACCTTCGGGGAACTCTCGAAAGTCCTGCACGCCACCGAACCGGGGAGCACGGTGACGGTTTCCTACCAGCGCGGCGGTGAATCCGGCACCACCACGATTATTACCGCGCCTTTCCCCGCGGATGAAACGGGCTGGGTCCACCCCGGCTCCCTCCTGGGGGTTTCCCTCGCGGTGGAAGATGTGCAGCTCCCGGCCACCGTGACCTACGCGGTGGAAGGCATCGGCGGGCCCTCGGCTGGCCTCATGTTCGCTTTGGGCATGTACGACGAACTCACCCCCGGCTCCCTGGGTGGCAGCGCCGTTATTGCCGGCACCGGCACCCTCGCCTTCAACGGGGAGGTGGGCCCCATCGGCGGGATCCAGCACAAAATCGTGGGGGCGCGCGACCGCGGCGCCACCGATTTCCTTGCCCCGGCCGCGAATTGCGGGGAAACAATCGGGTACGAACCGGAAGGCTTACGTATCTGGGCGGTGCGGAATTTTGACGACGCCGCAGCTGCCGTCCGGGCCATCGGCGCGGGGCGCACCCCGGCACTCCCCACCTGCCAGGATCTGGCTGCGGGCCGGTAGGGGCGTGTTCGCGGGCGGCGTCGTCGTACCAAAAAACCGTTCCCGCACGCGCGATTCTCAGCTTTTTCCGCTATGTTTGATAGGGAATAGTGATGGCCGGGCGCCCGTGCGCCGCGGAAGAAGTTGAGGATTTCGTTTGAGTACAACCGCACATCCCCGTTTGCGGCGGGAGACGCCGGGAGCTTTTTGGTGGACACTGGGTGTTCTAGCCATTCTCCTCGTGGCGCTCGTCGTCGGATCGGGCGTTTACACCGACGTTAAATGGTACGAACAAATCGGCGCGGCCCGCGTGTTCTGGACCCAGTGGGGCTGGACCATCGCGCTGGGCACCATCGGCACCCTCCTGGTTGCCTTCGTGCTGTGGCTGAATTTCCGCCTCGCGCGCACGAAAGATGAAGGGATCCAGGCCCCCAGCGTCGCCAACTACCGGAAAGCGGCAGAAAAGTACCGCTGGGCCACCAACCTGGGCCTCCCGCTGCTCGCCGGTCTGATTTTCGGCGCACCGCTGGCGGGTGAATGGCGCACCTACCTCATGTGGATTTTCCGCACGCCCTTCGGGGATACGGATCCGCAATTCGGGCGCGATGTGGCTTTCTACGTCTTCACGCTCCCGGTGCTGCAATCGGTGCTCAGCTTCGCCATCACCCTGCTGGTGATCGGGGCGATCGGCGCGGTGCTGGGCCACTACCTCTACGGAGGGGTCACGGTGGATTCGGGCAAGGTGCGGGTGCGCAACCGGGCCCGGGTGCATTTCTCCGTGCTGGGGCTGCTCGCCTTCATCCTGGTGGCCGCCTACTTCTGGCTGAGCCGCTACACCCTGCTGCTGTCCAATAATGATCGTTTCTCCGGGGCTTCCTACACGGATATTAACGCCAAGCTGCCCGGGCTCACGATCCTCGCCATCACCTTCCTGGCCATCGCGGTGCTTTTCGTCATTTCGGCGCTGCGCGGTTCCTGGCGGATTATTACCGCCGGGCTGGTGGTGGCCCTGGTCACCGGGGCCACGGTCGGGTGGGCCTGGCCGGCACTGGTGGAACGCTTCCGCGTTACCCCGAACGCCATCGAGATGGAAACGCCGTATATTGACCGCAATATTTCGGCCACTCTCAAGGCTTACGGCCTGGATAACGTGGAGACCATTCCCTATAACGCCCGCACCGATGCGGAAGCCGGGCAGCTGCGTAACGACGCGGAATCGACGGCGCAGATCCGCCTCCTCGACCCGAATATCGTGTCGCCCACCTTCAACCAGATGCAGCAGAATCGCCAGTACTACGGCTTTGCCTCGCAGCTGGCGGTGGATCGTTACAACCTCAATAAGACTGATCGGGATACCGTTATCGCGGTGCGTGAACTCAACCTGGACGGCCTGGGCCCGGACCAGCGCAATTGGGTGAATGACCACACGGTTTACACCCACGGTTACGGCGTGGTGGCTGCCTACGGCAATACCACCTCTGCCTCCGGCGCCCCGCAATTCCTCCAGTACGGCATCCCCTCCCAGGGTGAGCTGGGCGAATACGAACCGCGCGTGTACTTCGGGCAAAACAGCCCCGAATACTCCATTGTGGGTGCGCCGGAAGGCACCGCGCCCTGGGAAATTGACTATCCCTCCGATGCTGCGGAAGGATCGCAGGTCCTCAATACCTATACGGGCGACGGCGGACCTTCGGTGGGGAACTTCTTTGACAAGCTCATGTTTGCCATCAAGTTCCGCTCCACGGATATTTTCTTCTCCGATCGCGTGACTTCCGAATCGCAGATCCTCTTCAATCGCGACCCGCACGAGCGGGTGCGCCTGGTGGCTCCCTACCTCACGCTTGATTCCAAGGCCTACCCGGCCGTGGTGGATATGGACGGGGATCCGGCCACCCCCAAGCGCCTCGTATGGATTATCGACGGGTACACCACCTCGAATAACTACCCGTATTCGGCACGCGAATCCCTGGCGGCGGCCACCACGGACGCTCTCAACTCGCGCGGCATGTACGGGGCGGCCTCCGGCCAAGATGTCAATTACATCCGCAATTCCGTCAAGACGGTTGTGGATGCCTACGACGGTTCAGTATCGCTGTACAAGTGGGATGAGAAGGACCCGATCCTGCGGGCTTGGGAATCCATCTTCCCGGGCATGGTGCAGCCGATGGACAAGATGTCCGGGGATCTCATGGCGCATGTGCGCTACCCGGAGGATCTGTTCAAGACGCAGCGTTCGCTGCTCACCCGCTACCACGTGAAGGACCCGGCCTCCTTCTACTCCGGTGGTGACTTCTGGAATGTTCCGAACGAACCGGCGGTGGATACCGCGAGTACGGGCGGTATTGCGGCGGCCCAAACCGATAGCAAGCAGCCGCCCTACTACCTGACGCTGCAAATGCCGGGCCAGGATTCAGCGGAATTCTCCCTATCCACGGGCTATATCCCGGGCGGGCAGACAGACCGTAATATCATGACCGGTTTCTTCGCGGTGGATTCCAACGCGGGATCCACGCCGGGGGAGAAGCGCGAGGGCTACGGCAAGCTGCGGCTCCTCGAGCTGCCGCGCGACCTCACGGTTCCCGGCCCGGGCCAGGCGCAGAATAACTTCCTTTCCGACCAGAATGTTTCCCGCGCGCTCAACCTGCTGCGTTCGGGCGGTACCACGGTGCGGATGGGTAACCTGCTTACGCTCCCGGTGGGTGGCGGCATGCTCTATGTGCAGCCGGTCTACGTGCAGGCTTCGCAGGGTACTACCTACCCGCTCATGCAGTACGTGCTCACGGCTTTCGGTGATGGGAATATCGGCTTCGCGCCCACCCTGGAAGAGGCTCTCAACCAGACCTTCGGGGGTGATTCGGGTGCCCAGGCGGGTGACGCCGGATTGCAGAACGTCAAGGAAGATATTTCCGCCGGCGAGGGCAAGGCACCCGCGGCGGGTGGCACGCCCGGTGCCACACCCACTCCCGGTACGACGACGCCTACCCAGCCCGCGCCCCAGCAGCCCAGCGCTGCGCCGGGAGCGCCGGCGCCCGCCCCGGCCCCGGCCGCGGGTGGCACCCCGCAGGAGCGTTTGGATGCCGCGCTGCAGAGCATGAAGCAGGCGGTGGGCCAGGCCGATAGCGCGATGAAGAGCGGTGACTGGGCGGCCTACGGTCAGGCTCAGAAGAACCTGCAGACAGCGCTCGACCAGGCCATCGCAGCCCAGAAGGAGCTAGAAGGCGCTCGGTAAGCCGCGGTAGCAACCTGGCTAGCAGCCGACTTAGTGGCGGCCACCCGTTCGCGGGTGGCCGCCACTTGGCGTTTCTGGTGTCTTTAGCCTCTCTACCCTCTCTACCGGCTCTCTAGCGCCGGGAGCGGGAGGCGGGTGGCAGGGCTAGTGCCTGAGCGTTTATTCATAGGTTGAGCTGGGCGAATGCTGCGCGGCGTCGTCGATAAAGATACGGCGTAACCGTGGTTTCGCGCGACCGCTAGTGCAAGAAGTAGTAGAAAAGCTACGTATTTATGGATACTTATTCGGCTGGTGCCCCAGTCTCGGTATATTCAGTTTTATGAATGCTGTTGTGGTGGCTGTTTGTTTGATGCTCCTCCTCGCGGTACTTCGTGTTCACGTGGTACTGGCTCTGTTTATCGGCGCGCTCGCCGGTGGTTTACTCAGCGGGATGGGCCTGGAGGGGACCATGGTGGCCTTCCAGGAAGGCCTGGGTGCCGGGGCGAAAATCGCGCTCTCCTATGCGCTGCTCGGTGCTTTCGCGATGGCGGTGGCCCATTCGGGGCTGCCGAATCTGCTGGCACAGTGGATGCTCGGCCATCTGCGCAGCTCTGACGGGACGGGTGCTCGTAAGCGTGCTTTCACCCGCTGGGCCATGCTGGCGGGGATTTGCGCGATGGCGGTGATGAGCCAGAACCTCATCCCGGTGCATATTGCTTTTATTCCGCTGCTTATCCCGCCGCTCCTAGTGGTCATGAATAACCTGCGCCTGGATCGGCGCGCGGTGGCCTGCGCGCTCACCTTCGGATTGGTGACCACGTACATGTTCCTCCCCATCGGCTTCGGAAAGATCTTCCTCACCGATATCCTGCTGGGGAATATCGCGAAGGCCGGCATGGATGTGAGTGGCATCAACGTGATGAGCGCCATGGCGATTCCGGCGGCGGGGATGGTGGTTGGGCTGCTGCTCGCCGTCTTTGTTACCTACCGCAAGCCGCGTGAGTATCGGGATGTGGCGGTGGATACCGGCGCGGCCGGGGGCACGAACACGGGCGGCGTGGCCGGTGCGGCGGGCGCGGCGGGCGCGGCGGATGCGGCGGATGCGGCGGGCGCGGCGGGCGGGGCTCCGGCGGTTTCCCGCTACCGCATCGCGGTCTCACTCGTGGCAATTCTGGTGTGCTTCGGGATCCAGCTGCTCCTCAACGCGGTGGATTCGGACGCTGATGCGCTGCTGGTTGGCGCGCTGGTAGGGCTGTGCGTTTTCATTTTCTCGCGCGCCATCAAGCTCCACGAGGCCGACGACGTCTTCACCGGCGGCATGAAAATGATGGCCCTCATTGGCTTCATCATGATCAGCGCCCAGGGCTTCGCGAATGTGATGAGTGAGAGCGGGCAGATTGAACCACTTGTGAACGCCACCGCGGCGATGTTCGGGAGTAATAAGGCGATGGCCTCGCTCGCCATGCTGCTTGTGGGGCTGCTGGTGACGATGGGGATCGGATCGTCTTTCTCCACGCTGCCGATTATCGCGGCGATATACGTGCCCCTGTGCGTCACGCTAGGATTCTCCCCGCTGGCCACCGTATCGATTATTGGCACGGCGGGCGCGCTGGGCGATGCCGGTTCACCCGCTTCGGACTCTACTTTAGGGCCGACGGCGGGGCTCAACGCCGATGGCCAACATGACCATATCCGCGACTCGGTCATCCCCACCTTCATCCATTTCAATATCCCGTTGCTCATCGCGGGTTGGATTGCTTCGCTGGTGCTGTAGCGCAGCGGGGTTGGCTAGCAGGTATTGGTTCTCACATGGTTTGAGTGGGAATTCCGGGGCTGGCGTAGGCCCGACGCGGATATGGCAAGAGTGCCTGACCGGTATTTCACCTGGTCAGGCACTCTATTTCGTGGCGGGGAGAGGATTTGAACCTCTGACCTCCGGGTTGAAGCTCGCTATTCGCAAGCTGTGCCGAAAAATTCGCTCCCTCCGCAGTGGCGGGGAGGTGACTTACACGCTTACAGCGTAGCAGTTTCAAAGGTGAAAACTGCGTGTAAATCGCTATTAGTTAAGCATGTCAAATAACTTTGGAAAATGGCCAGTTCCCGAAGGTTGGGATCTTGAACTGGAGAAATGGGAACATCTACTCTCTGCTAGCGGAAGCCGGCAAGCAACTATAGAAACCCGAATAGGCCTCGTCCGAACCCTCGCACGGGCCTTGAAATGCCCTCCAGGCCAAGTAACCGCCGCCATGATTATCGAATGGGCGGGCAAAAAGAAAATTGCCACGGAAACGCGACATTCCTACTACCAATCCATCAAAGCTTTCTTCTCTTGGTACGCCGCAGCCCATCACGTTGATGACCCAGCGGCGGTCCTGCCGATGGTGCACAGGAAAACACCTCCGGCACGACCAACGCCCGAAGAAGTCTATGAGGACGCACTTGATGGAGCACCTCCACGGACAAGACTCATTTTGCGATTAGCAGGCGAGGTCGGGCTACGAGCTAGCGAAATCGCCCAAATCCAAAAGGGACATCTTATGAAAGACCTACTGGGCTACTCCCTCTCAATATGCGGGAAAGGAGGAAAAATCCGAATAGTGCCAATCCCGCATGACATCTACGTCGAGATGCGGGAGCAGTTCAACCTCACGGGCATATGGCTATTCCCCGGGCAAAAGGAAGGACATCTCGCCGGATCCTGGGTTGGCAAGCTTGCCCGCCGGGAACTCCGCGATGGATGGACTCTCCACACTCTCCGGCACCGCTTCGCAACCAAAACATACGCTGCATCGCAAGACGTCTTAGCAGTGAAAGAACTACTCGGACACGAGAGTGTCGATACAACGCAGAGATACATCCAATCCAATGCCGCCGTAATCCGGGCTGCGATGCTCGGCGCGCGACAAGACCGCTACAAATACTGCGCCCCATTGCCAGCGGATACGGCAATGCCAGCCAATGCGGCAGCGCCAGCACTGCCAGCAGGTACGGCAATGCCAGCCGTGCCAGCAAACACAGCCCCGCTGGCCATGCCAGCACCAACCCACATCCCAGGACTATAGAAAGAAGAACCCCATGATCATCGCTATCTGCAACCAAAAAGGCGGTGTCGGTAAAACGACCATCGCCACGAACCTTGCACACCGTATTACCCACAGCTCCGGCAAACGTGTGTTGCTAGTGGATGCTGACCCGCAAGGAAGCGCGACGACGACGCTCGGCGTGGACGTCGGCGCGGAGACGCTCACGCTCAACGACGTGCTCGCCGCGGTGGCTGCTGGAGCACCACCCGAAACTGCACGTCAAGCAATCCTGCCAGTGCCGGGTTGGGGTATTGATCTACTCCCCGCCGACCGGGCGCTCTGGGATCGGGAAAACGACACGACTTTGGGCCGGGAATATAGGCTCAAGACCATCCTCACACCGCTACGCGATGCCTATGACGCTATCGTGGTGGACTGCCCGCCATCGCTGGGGATGTTGACGACCGGGGCGCTCGTCGCCGCAGACACCGCGCTAATCGTGACCACGGCACGTGAAACCGCTTGCGATGGGGTGGCCGAGATGATCACGACCATCGCCACCATTAAATCTCTATACAACCCGGCTCTTGAGCTTGCGGGCATCCTCGTGAACTCCTATCAGCAAGGACGCTTGGATACCCGGCGGTGGCTAACGGAGTTGGAAGCCACCTACGGTGACTATCTACTCGCTCGGTATATGCCAGCGCGTGAGGCATTCCCCCACACCGCAACCAACCACATCCCCATCGGCGACGCCGACGCCTTGATCGAAGAAGCATTCAGGACCCTACAAGCCACACTCGCCGGCAACGCCGTATCCGCTGGCGCTGCCGCACCTGCTGGCGTGGCCGTATCTGCTGGCACTGCCAGCACTGCCAACAATGGCAGCACCGCTCTGTAAGGAGGCCAGCGATGAAAATGACGAAGAAAACCTTGCTCCGCCTGCTTGCCAACCCCCACGACATCAACTTCCGGAACATGATCGCAAACGATGTCGTGACGCTCTGGCACGCAGCCGCATCAAACGCAACCCTGCTCGAAATGCGCCTGGACTCCGACCCTTGGAGAATGCCGGGCAACGACATCATCAAACACGGCAGCGACCAGCAGCTCGTTGACCTGTACTTCACGCTCAATGAAACCTACGCCCAACTCGAACGGGCGATCAAACTCCTCGACAAGGTCAAAGACACGCACAAAACAGAAACGGAAGAACAGTAATGAAAAAGCCTGATACAAGCGCGTTACAGACGCTCAAGAAAGCACCCATTACGAACCCCATCGTCGCGGGCGGAGAGGATAACATCCTCGCTGGCACCGCTGGCACCGCTGGCACCGCTGGCACCGCTGGCACCGCTGGCACCGCTGGCACCGCTGGCAGCCAGCAGGCCACGAAAATCACCATTCGACTCCCCCGCGAAGACGCCGACCGGATCAGGGGTGCGTGGCTCGCCGATTGCGCCACTGGAAACCGCATCTCGCTCTCCGAGTGGATAACCGCGATTCTCAACGCTCGCGTGGACACTTACACGAATGTCGTGCCGGTTGTTGCGGGAGCGGCACCCAAAGGCAACATCTAAAACCTCAAGACCGAAAGGAACCTCTCATGTACTACCTTGATGCATCCTCGAAACTAACCACCCACGACATCCGCTATACGGTCCGTCAAGCTGTGATCAACGCCGGGCTAGAAAGCCTGGAAAAACAAGGACTCTCCGAGGCCGACTACGACATGGACGAAGTAGTTGGGAAGCTCACCAGCGACGCGGATACCGTTTTCGAGGCGTGGACCGCTCGCATTATTACCGCCGCACGCGAACACCTAGCAAGCGAAATGCTCTCTCGTCTTTCCCGTAAAGGCGAAGACTATGACCGTGGGGCTGGCGCTGCCCATAAAGCGTATGAGGAAGCCCGAGACGAAGCAGGCGAGGCTTACAAGCACGATGAATACAGTGCGGCGTGGGATGCTTACGCGGAATACATGTATTTGCAAGGCATGGATCTTGCGTGCGAGAAACACCAGACCTACATCCGCGAAATCCTCGCCAAAGTCCCCTCCCTGGCCGACCTGACCATTCCAGACGACCAACCAAGCAACGCCGCCACGGTGGAGGAGGGGGAATAAATGGAACCCACACCTCAAGCGATTATTGCGGCGGCGCGTGAGCACTTCGCCACCCAAATGCTCGATTTACTTTTCCGGAAGGGCCGGGAATACGACAGAGAAGCACACGATGCTTACGAAGCATACGAAGAAGCCCGACAAGAGCAAGAGTTTGCTTACGAACACGACGATAGTGAGCGGGCGTGGGAAGCCTGGCAGAACTCACGCGAATCTTACGCAACCTACCAGCACGCAAGGGGCATGGACCTCGCTTGCGAAAAACACCGCATCTACATCCGAGAATTCCTCGACGAAGTACCTTCCCTTGCCGAAATTGGCCTCTCAGATGCACGGCCGGCCGAAGCTCCCACGGTGGGGGTGAGCAAGTAATGCAGCCAGAAGAAAACCAGGCCAGCAACGCCAGCGAGGAGACACCCGCCAGCAATGCCGGCAATGAGACATCTGCCGTATCTGCTGGCAATGCCAGCAGCGCCAGCCATGCTGGCATGGACCGCGATGCCGGATGGAAGTTACTTGCTAGCTTCATGGCCCGCCAGAAGCAGCACGAAAAAGATGGAACCTGGCGCAGCTACAGGCCAGGCGAAAACGAACCTGAAACGGAGGGGGATGAGGATGCAGTTATCTAAGGCTGATACCGCGCGGTTGGAAGCCGCCGCGAGCATGGCACTCTATGCCCCTATTACAATCAACCTCGACAACGGTGCAGTCGCCGTTGTCTCCCCGGGTGGGCATATACGGATTGACGGCCAGGAGTGGAGTCCGGAAGTATCGTCCGTGCCAGCCGTGCCAGCCGTGCCAGCCGTGCCAGCCGTGCCAGCCGTGCCAGCCGTGCCAGCCGTGCCAGCCGTGCCAGCACCGCCGGAACCGCCGGCGGATACGGCCGCGGGGGAGGGCGCGTCGTCGTCAGAAGTCCCAGTAAAAACAGAAACTACTGACGCCGCTCCGCCCGCCCCTGTGGGCACGTTAGAAGATGGGCGTTTGCGTCTCCTTGAGCGTGAATACGCCAGCCTGCTCCTGGAAAAACGAAGTCTCGAGGCAGAGTGTGAAAACCTCAGAAACGCTCACGCCATTGACGAGCATGAGAGCGAGTATTTAGTTGCTCAACTTGATCGCCTGCAAGCCAGCCTCGAAAGTGCTCAGCGTGCAGCAACACAAGCCGAAGAACAAGTAGCCGCACAAACGCTTGCTTTACAGCAGGCCCAGGCATCTAGCTCGGCACTAGAAACCGAACTAGGCGCAGCACGCAACGAACTCAGCGAAGCACGCAAGCACGCGCGTGATTTAGAAGAACAAGCTGAATCATCGCAGCAAGCACTCAGTGATGCCGAGGCAACCCGTGAAGCCCTTACTGCCTGCCAGCAAGATTTAGTCCGGATGCGGGAAGACAACGAGAAACTCAAGACCGCCAACAGTGGTCTTGTTGGGCAGCTTGAGCAGGCACGTGTCCAGGTATCCGCGCTCACTGCCCAGCTTGAAGAAAGAACCGCAAAGATAACCGCGCTGGAAGCTCAGAATGCTGAAGATCGTGAGAAGCTCGCCGAGGCTCTCCGTCAGCTTGAGCAAGCCCAGGCCGCGCTGGTTGAGAAAACCACGGCCCTCCAACAGGCCGAGCAATCCCTGGCCACAGAGCGAGACGCGCACGCAGCCGAGCGCCAAGAATTCGAAGCACTCCGGCGTGAGATAGAGGAAGGTACGCAAGAGAGTGAACAGGCTGAGGCTATGCGTCTTGAGCTTGCTCAAGCCCGCGAAGAGCAAGCTCGACTCAGTCAGGTGCTAGGCGAACGCGGCGAATATATGCAGACGCTTGAGGCGGATAAAGACCGGCTCAAGCGCGAACGCAACACGGTTGCAGGTCAGGTCCGAGAGCTACACACCGAGCTAGCAGCCGCCAGTCTTGCCCTTGAAAAAGTACAGGCAAAAAACGCGGAACAATCTCGCAAACTTGGCGAGCTGGAGGCGGAAAACAAACGGCTCAGTGCCCAGTTACGCGCCGGCCGGCCCGTAGATACCGTCAGTTTGCCGGTGGTTCAGCGCCCTCCCACTATCCCGCCAGCACCCGCGGAGGAAAACCCTACTTCTGGTGATGACAAGGAGGGAGATAGACGCCGCGGTCTCCTAAAAGCCTTCGCCGGAATCCTGGCCTTTGTCTTGGCTTTAGCGGCTGGATACCTCGCACACCTCCTCCTCGCAAGCGCAGGTGAGGATACGGCTACTCCTACCCCAGGAGTACCTACCGTTACCGTGTCACCGACGACGCGGAGCACTCCGTCCTCAACACCTTCGCCCGCCTTGCCAGCAACGCCAGCAGATACAGCACCCCCAGCGCCCCCGGTGGGCGAGGGCGGGAGCGCGCCTCAAGGCACCGACGACCAGCCAGCACCGCAACCAGACTGGCAGCCACCCGAGCCAGTAGAGGCGCCAGCACCCGCACCTGAACCGGCACCGGTCCCGGAGCCGGCCTACGTCACCGACCTCTCCGCCAACGCCAGCTCGAGTGGCCGTTCGGTCACGATCAGCGCAAGCGTAAGCACCAGCGGCGCGGTCCCGGTCTCCGTCTACGCAAGCGTTGGCGGACGCTCCCTATCACTCGGATCCCAAACAGTTGCGGGTAGTGGCTTCTTCGAAGCCAGCATCACTATGGAGCCGGGCACCTATTCGTGGTCTGTGAGCGCGGATGGCTTGGTGAATTCCGGGACAATCACCGTCTACTAAAGGGGACTTCTCCGTGAAAAGTACTATCTATATAGGCGCAGCCGCACTGCTCGCGTTGCTTGCCCCGCTCATGATCATCCTCCTCGGCGGCGACAACAAAGGCAGCGCGAGCCTTACTGGCGCTGCGAGTAATATCCCACCCGAATACGCAGGCATCATTGCGCGGGCCGGCGGGATTTGCGAAGGCATCACCCCGGCTTTGCTTGCGGCGCAGATTGAGGCTGAATCAAACTGGAACCCCACCGCAGTATCGAGCGCGGGTGCGCTTGGTATCGCACAATTCATGCCAACCACCTGGGCCACTGCTGGTAAAGACGGCGACGGAGACGGAGTCGCTGATGTCAACAACCCACAAGATGCCATCTGGAGCCAAGGCCATTACATGTGTGATCTCCTCGCCAGCACGAAGAACTTTGTCGAAGGCGGGCAGGTGAAAGGTGATCCCGTTGACCTCGCCTTAGCCGCATACAACGCCGGAATCGGCGCCGTCCAATCTTTTGGGGGTATCCCGCCCTACCCGGAAACCATGGCCTATGTGGAGAAAATCAAGAATCTAGCGGCGACCCGCTACGCACCCACCGCTGCGGGTGGCTCGAATAATGCGGTTGTTGCTTGGGCTATCTCCCAACGCGGCAAACCCTATAGGGGTGAGGGTCGCGGGGCGTGCGGGAGCATGGGACCCGACTGTTTCGACTGCTGCGGCCTTGTCTGGTCAGCGTTTAAGAACGGGCGCGGTATTGATTTGCCCATGTCTATTCCTGGTGAGACGCCGGCCCGGCGTAAATGCGAAAACGCACTCTATAGCGCAACTCAATTCGGTGGCACTTATGTGCCAGCCGACGCCGCACACCTCCAGCCCGGCGATATTCTCGCGTTCCAGTCAACAAGCGTCGACCCGAACGTCGACTACATCACCCACGTCGCGCTCTACATCGGTAATGGCGAATATATTGACGCAGCCCCCGGATATGGTGTGAACACCTACCCGCTCGGGTGGGGAGACAGCGCTGACAAGATGTTCCCGCAAGCACTAAGGATCCCATAATGACAACACAAAACAGAACCATCGGCGCAATAACTGCGCTCGTGCTTGTAGTGGCCGCTGGCTGCCAAGCCCCTGAACCCGAAACAAAGCCGACCATGCCTGTTCCGGCGTCGCCGGTACTAGAGGTGCCACGCTGCCTCACAAACGCCCCGCGAACCAATGAGTCGGATGTGGAAAGCGTCGCCGACACCGTCGCGCTCTTACTTTCATGCCAAGACTCGCGCACGGATGCCAGCCCGCTTGATGCTTATAAGCGAGCAAGCCGCTACCTTGTCGAGTCTCTCCAGCCTGGCGAGGAGGCGCAGGTGCGTGGGGGAGCAGCCTGGGAAACCCTCAAAACCAACGACGCATACACAAGCGTTGCCGTCGAGCCACTGTGGGGGCAAGCCCCACCAGCCACCGCCGCTGATGTCGCTTATGCCGACCGTCAAGTAACCATTACCCCGACTAGCGAGAATGGCTGGACGGGAACACCGGAGACAGCTTTCTACAACTTCACTCTCACGAAAGAAGATGGAACTTGGCGAGTAAGCAACATTGCGACCGCCAAGTAGCAGGTTAGGGACAACCGCGCAAGTCCATTGTAGTATAGTATCACAACCAGCCTTGGGGAGAAGGGAAAAAGAAAAATGAGCCAACCAACCAACACCTACCCGCCACTACCGCCAGACCTGACATACGGGTACCCAACCTACGACGCCGGTGTCTACATGCCAGAGCCGGCCCGCCCGAAAAGCCGGCTTGTCCGGGTGTTTTCGTGGATTCGTCGCCACTACCGCACCTTTTTCCTTATTACCGGAATAGTGTTTGCAATCATGGCCCCGTTCTCCATGCCTGACAAGTACGGGTCGAGCTGGGGATGGTACTTCGTGTTCTTCTTCCTTGTATTCGGCTACCAGATTTACGTGCACGGCATCTTCTTCGGGATTTTGAAGGGGATTATGTGGACCATCCTGTTTCCGATATTGATCATCTTGATGTTTACGCCACTCATCGCGGCCGCGGCCCGCAACCCCTAAAACGAAAAAAGCCGGTGTGCTTTGCACACGCACTAACTAGTGACCCCAAAAAACAATTCCCGGTCCATGCCCGGGAGGATGGAGACACTAGCAATGGTGCGACGCACAAAAATCTCGAGCGGGCAAGAAGCCCTCTTCGACCTCACCTTCTACCTCAACACAACCACTACTCCTCAAGGAGAAAACAACGATGAGCAAGGAAACCCGCCAACAACTGGAAGCGAACATCAACGAAGCGACGCTGGAGACACAGAACGCGCTCGAGCAAGCACTCCTAGCGGCCTACCCACCAGCCAGCGAGAACTGGACCGATCAGGTAGCGGCACGTCAGACCGCAGCGGCGACGGCGCGGATGGAAGCAGCATACGAAGCAGCCGCGATCATGGACGAGTACGAAGCCGAGGAATCCTTGGAGATTTGGAAGAATCAGGACCTTCCCGAACCGCTTCCGACAATCCTCGCCTCGGAGTGGATGACCGAGTGGTGGGACATGTCGGACTGGGTGCTGCGCGGGGATCAGCTGGAGGACCCGGAAGCGATAGCCGAGATGAGGGCCGAGATGATCGAGCAGGCCGAGAACCGGGTGGAAGAAATGTCTTGGGATTGGGTGATGCGATTCATCTCCGAGACGGGCGGGGACAAATCACCGAGCCTGACGGTGGCCGACTTCAAGGAAGCTTTCAAGAGCCAGGATTCGATGCTGGATATCGACCCGTACGTCCTTACGTGGGAGAAAGTGGAGGAAGCGATGATCGGGCTAGCGCCAGCGAGCCTGGACCCGAAACGGGGGGACAACGCACGCTGGGCGATCGAGCTGAAAGAAGCCGGCCGGCTTATGGGCTAACCACCCAAGTCAGCCCTCGTGGCGAGAAAGCCCGTATCGAGGCGAACCTCGCCGCACTGCGCCTCCTCACCCAGCTAGGTGACCGCACCCCGAGTAGCTCCGAGCAGGAGGTGTTGGCGCGGTTTTCTGGGTGGGGAGGCCTTTCCGCGCTTTTCGACACTCGCACCGACACCTACAAACACGAACGCGAGACTTTGCAGTCTCTCGTGGATGAGGCAGCTTATAAGCAGGCGTTACAGTCCACGGCGAATGCCCACTACACCCAGCCCACTATCGCCCGCCTCCTTTGGCAGTCCCTCCAGTCGTTAGGGTTGGCGGAAGGCGCGCGGGTGGTGGAACCCGGCTGTGGCGTCGGTATGTTCATCGGCACCGCACCAGCAGCGGTGCGGATGGTGGGTGTTGAGATCGACCCGACCCCTGCCGCTATCGCCGCCAGGCTCTACCCCAACGCCGACATACGAGCGCAGTCTTATACAGATACGGACCTCGACGAAGACGGCTATTTTGACGCGGCTATCGGGAACGTGCCGTTTGGTAATTACCGCCCGTATGACCCGGTCTATAACCCGGGCAATCACACCATCCACAACTACTTCATCAGTAAAGCGCTAGCGCAGGTGCGGCCTGGCGGCATTGTCGCGGTGCTTACCTCGCGCTACACGATGGATGCGAAGAATCCGGGGATCCGGCGCGAACTCTACGCTAGAGCCGACCTCGTGGGTGCTATTCGTTTGCCGGCCGGCACACATGAGGCGATGGCCGGGACCGATGTCATCTCCGACATCCTGATTTTCCGGCGTCGCGAGAAAAACGACGAACCGCGGCCGTTTGACTGGGAATACACCCACCCACTCAAGACCGGCGAGGGCGAGTTCCCGGTGAATGAATACTTCCACACCCACCCGGGGCGCGTGCTCGGGGAGTGGGAAGAAACCACCAACCAATACGGCGCAGCTCTGAGCGTGGCCAGCAATCTAGATACGCTGGAGGGCCAGCTTGCCACCACCCTCGCCGCGATCACCTCCCAAGCGAGGGAGGCCGGTCTCATCTTCACCCCACGCCAAGAAAGCTATGAGGGTGAAGTAGCGCTGCGTCCAGTCGATCAGGAAAAACTCGGACGCATTACCAAGACCGAGGCCGGGTTCGAGCGCTACACCGCGAATGGCAATACGCCGGTGAAGATTGCGAAAAACGCGGCCGAACAGCTCACTGCGTTGCTTGATTTGCGTGACCAAGTGCGGGCGTTGGTGGAGTTTGAGTCCCAAACCCAGGAAAACCCGCCCACGCTCAACGCGGCCCGCACCCGCCTCAAAGCCACTTATGAGGATTATGTGGCCAAGTATGGTCCACTCAACTCACAGAAAGAGCGTTGGTATACGGATAGGAAAACCGGGGAGGAAAAACTTTCCTGGGTGGATCTCCCGGCGGTGCGTGTCTTCCGTTCCGACCCCGATGCCGCCTTGACGATGGCTATCGAGATTTTCGATAAAGACACCCGCACGGCTCGGCCGGCTGGGATCCTTGAGCGGCGCCAAATCGGCATCACCTTCAAACCTCTAGGTGCCGACACTATTGAGGATGCGCTGGCGATCTGTATGGTTGAGAAAGGCCGCGTCGATACCGAATACATTAGCTACCTCACCGGCCAAACTAGCGAGGAAGTCGCGGCGGGCTTGCGCGAGCATACCTTCTTCGACCCAGAAACCAACGAGTTTGTCGAGCGCAGTGCTTATCTGTCGGGGAATATCCACGCCAAGTTGGTGGCCGCCCAAGACGCGCTCGAAACAGATTCCCGCATGAGCGAGAATGTCGCGGCTCTCAAAGCCGTTATGCCTGAACCGCTCTCGCTCTCCGATATTGAGATTAGCCCGGGTGCGCCGTGGATCAGCGTAGGCGACCATCACGATTTTTACTCTCAAGTGGTGATGGGCTGGCATCAACAACGCGTCGGGCAAGTTGGCTATAACCCGATTACCGGTGCTTGGAAAGCTGTCCAGGATGGCTACCAGCCTTCCGCAAAAGCCCGCCGCACATGGAACACGGAACGCCGTAGCGGCACGGAAATTTTTGCGGCCCTCCTCAATCACAGCCCTATCACGGTCAAGTCAAAAACCATTGACGGTGAAGAATACATTGACAGGGCAGAGACCGCGGCCGTCGCCCAGAAAATGGAAGAAATGGCCACCGCGTTCACCGAATGGGTCTGGGCAGACGGCGAACGCGCCGCACGGCTCGAGGCCCGCTACAACGAAATGTTTAACGGATTCGTTCCCCGTGACTACACAGGAGCTGGCGAGAAGCTCACTCTTCCGGGCCTCGCGAAAGACATCGTCCCGTATTCGCATCAGCGCTCGGGCGTGGCACGCATGATCTACCAGGAAGCGGTCGGTCTGTTCCATCAGGTCGGGGCAGGCAAGACAAAAACCATGATTATGGGGGCGATGGAACTCAAACGCCTCGGTCTCATCCATAAGCCTGTGATTACCGTGCCGGCGAACGTCTTGTTCCAGTTTGCCTCGGAGTTTCAGCAAACCTATCCCGCGGCGCGTGTGCTGACCGCTACCCCGGATGATCTAACGAAAGCGGGGCGGCGTGAGTTTGTTGCGAAAGTCGCCACCAACGACTGGGACGCGGTCGTGATGACTCATGAGCAATTCAAGGCCCTGGGGTGCTCAAATAAAACCCAAGCAGAATACATTGAGGCGCGTATAGGGGAGCTGGAAGACGCGATTAAGGCTAGTGATTCTTCCTCCACGATTCAAGATATGACCAACCAAATGAGATCGCTGGAAGGTGCCTTGAAAAAGGCGCTTGATCACCCCACCGACCCCGGTATCTCGTTTGAGGAAACCGGCATCGACTACATTATCGCTGATGAGGCCCACCGCTATAAAAACCTCCAGATCATCACGAAACTGGAGGGTGTTGGCGCGGGCAAAGGCAATGAATATACGGCCGACTTGGACATGAAACTCCACTATTTACGCTCGAAGAATCCGGGTGGGAGGATTTGCACGCTCGCCACCGCCACCCCCATCTCTAACAGCCTCGCGGAGGCCCATACGATGATGCGATACCTAGCGCCCAGCGTGCTCAAAGAGGCCGGTATTGAGCCGTTCGATGCTTTCGCCGCCACTTTCACCCGCTCGGAACGCAAAGCCGAGATTTCGCCCTCGGGGGGATTCCGCATGCGTACTCGCATCTCCCGCTTCCACAATTTGCCCGAATTCTTGAGCTTGTGGGGGATCGCCGCCGGCAGTAGCGGCAACGACAACATGCTCGCCTTGAGTACTGATGGGCGGCTTGGCGCGCTCGACCTGAGGCTGCGCGGCCGCACGCCCATCGACCACCCCGTCAGTGAAGTCGCCGCACGTAACATCTACCGGATCTGGGAAGAAAACAAAGACAACCGCTACAGCGGCATCGACGGCGCCGAATCCGCTATCCCGGGTGCTCTCCAGCTGGTCTTCTGCGACTACGACACACCCAAAGACACCTGGAATACTTACGACGCGCTGCGCCAAGAACTCTATGAGCTGGGCCTGCCGGAAGGCTCAGTCCGGTTCATCCACGAAGCGAAAAACAATCCCGAAAAAGAAGAACTGTTCCGGGACTGCCGCGAGGGCCGGGTTGCGGTTTTGATCGGCTCCACCCAGAAAATGGGGACCGGAACAAACGTCCAAAAACGCTGCATCGCAACCCACCATCTTGACGTGCCATGGCGGCCCACCGACATCACCCAAAGAGACGGCCGCATGGTCAGGCAAGGCAACGAAAACCCAGAAGTCTACAACTACCGATACGTGGTGACGGGTTCCTTCTCCGCTTATATGTGGCAGACAAACGAACGTAAAGCTAGGTCGATCGCACAGATCATGACCAACAAGACGGGCACGCGCTCTGTCGAGGATGTCTCGCCGGAAGAAATGGAGGCCGGGCGTGCGAAAGCCATCGCCACCGGCAACCCTTTGCTTCTCGAGAAATGCGAAGTCGACGCAACCCTGCAAAAATATCGAGCCTTGCATTCGTCTTGGCAGAGGACTCGTAACCGGGCCATCGACGACACCCGCACCCTCGACCTGCGCATTCGGGCGAGCGAGAAAACCATCGCCACCCTGGAGGACCTCCAAAGCTACATCCGTGATACGAGCGGCGATAAATTCTCGGTCAGGATTGAGCGGGGTGTGTTTACGGAGCGGGCCGCGGCAGCCCAAGCCCTCTCCCGAGCCGTATCCGCTCGCATCTCCCCCTACATCATCGAGAACGTACGCCGCACCGGCGGCACCTACTCGGTGCCTCAGGGCGTGAGAATCGAACTCGGTGGGATCGAGCTTGATGTCGCCCGCGTTGAGGCCGACAGCCGGATGGGCGTCGTCTCCGATGTCTCTATCATCTTCACACCTGTGGACCTGAAAGATGTGCGGTATGGGCCAAGGGCCGGTATTCCGCTCTCTATTTTGCAGCGCGGCCAATCGGGTCTTATCCAACGCCTCGAGAATCTTGTGGCGTCTTTGCCGCAGCGTCTTGATGAAGAAAAAGAAAACCTCGCGTTCTTGCGTGAAGAAGCCCAAAGCGCACGAGAACTCTCTACCAAAGAATTCCCACACGAGGCAGAGTATGCGGCCGTGCGTACCCGGTCGAAAGAAATCACTCTCGCCCTCGAAGACCAAGGAGATGCCAAAGCCCACCGCGAGCAAGAAGCACGGTTCAGGGAAGGCATTAAATATGAGGAGCACGAGGGATTCTTCGAGGGGCTAGCTACCTGGCCGCGTATTCCCCTCCCACCTAAACCAACCCCGATAGATGCCATCGACAACTGGGAGGCGCTCCCCACGGTCGCACGCTACGAGTCACGCGAATACACCTGGGAGGTGCTCGGAATTGTTGCCGGCAACCAAAACGGCCAAGCCCTCACACGCCTAACAAGCAACGCGCAAACACACCTGTTTGTAGCAGACCTGCTTGAGCTGGAAGCCATGGCCGACCCCCTCACCCACGCACCGGGCACGGTGGCGCAGCCACTCGTCCACCGCACCCCACTCACGCCACCAGAAGACGCAGAGCGCGGCGAGCACAGTGCGGTAGATGAACGCGCCGAGAACGAGGAACGCGATACCGGCGATGACGCTGCGGTATCTGGAGAGAGCACTACACCGGCAGTAGGAACCGGCACTGCTGACGTCGCTACGCATACAGGCGAAGAACAATCCGTGGATGTTATGCGTCCGAGCATCCCTACTCTCTACGACGGCATCGAGCGCACGGCTCTCACCGAGGCCGCACCCGGCGTGTTCATCGCCAAGTATGGAGAGCAGGTCGTCACATTCCTCGACGAAGCCCGCAATCAGCAAGTTGGTGTCCCGTATCAAAGACTCTTCCCCGAACCTGGCGAACCCGCCTTGTATGCCTACCCAGACCTGGATATTGCGCAGACTGGCAACCTTGCAGGGAGCGGGCAAGTCGCCCGCGCGTTACTCCTCGACTCACGCCAAGACGCCGCCTATCTCGACGAGTATGCGCCCGGGTGGCGCGCTGACGTCGACGAGCCAGATGTACCTGATGTGCGCGATCTTGATACCGCAGACACCGATGACGTCAGTAGCGAGGAGAGCGTGAACGTGCGGTATGTTCCACCTATCTACAAAGGAGAAACACCCGAGCGCGTGGAGGTGCTTGCCCCGGGTATTGAAACCGCAACCTATGAGAGCGCGGGAACGATAGTGTTCCTTGATCCCGAGGTTGATGCGCTCCTGCCCAGCCGTTATCGCGCGTCCTTGTTTGCGTATCCCGGATCCGAAACAAGCGCGGCTTACCGCGAAGACCGACCACGCGAAGCACACCTACGCGGGGCAGCGCAACTGGTGCGCGCGCTCTTCCTTGGCAGTAGGGAAGACGCACGTTACTGCCACCAAGTTGACCCGACGTGGAACGACGACGCGAGCGAGGTACGTGCACAATACAGAGCGTATTGTGCAGCGAACTACGAACGCCAAGCGGCCGCGCCGATCTTCACTGCGGTGAGCCGAGCGGTAAACGCAGCACGCACAGCTGGCGTACGTGGAGCGAGCGATCCACGCGAGCACAGTGACGCACTCATGTAACAAACTGCGATGCCGAAACACGCGGCGGGCGAGACCTCCACATGATCAGGTCTCGCCCGCCTTGCATGCGTCACGAACTACATTGCGCCGTCTTGTTCGTTGCTCGTTTGCTCCACGTTGTGTGCATCTACGCTCGGGCTAGGTGTACGTTTGGTGCGCGGCTTTTTACGCGCTTGAGTCGGCGCAGTTAGTCCGTAATTTTTCAGTTCGCGCTCACTCCACCCAGCCTTAAGCGCCACCGTCCACGCACCCCGATACTCACCCTCAAGCGCGCGCAAGCGCGCCGCTATTTCTTGCAAGTGCACACCGGCTTCGAGTCGTTTGGTGAAGCGTTCTTGTTCGGCCGCGCGCAACGCCTCCACCTCTTTACTCGCGCATCCAGCGCTGCCAGTCGTCGCGTTAGTGTCCATGTTTTCGTCCACGAAAATTCTCCTTACATCACTGCGCCGCTCTTTTTTGCGGTGCTACTAACTAGGGGGCTTTGCACGCACACGACCCCGACAAGAAACTTGGCAACAATTCGCACTGCCCACGCCACCCGGCACCCTTGCACACGCAATACACCACCCACCCAACCACACCCCAACCACACCCCAGCGGCCCCGCAGGCGCGCGCCCAAGGCGCGCGCAAATCGGAGCGCCCGGCCGCTACGCGGCCACCCGCCCCGGCCGACCCGCTCAGCGCTGCGCGTAACCTCCACGACACGCGTGTCGTGGAGCAAGCTAAAGATTCGTGTGCACGAATCAGCTTGAGGGGCTATACTAGCCACAAGGCCCAAGCAGAGTTCCGCGCGCTTTGCGCGCGGGCCGGGCCTCATTGTGAGCGAGGGAGGTGGAGCGGTGGCGAGCAACACGGAGTCGGTGCGCGCGCCGATCACGTACGCCTCGACCGCGCCGAAAGACGACCCGCGCCGCTCCTTCCACCTCAAACTCAAGCACTCTCAATATGAAGAACTGAAAATGAAAGCCGCTGGCGAGCGCGTCTCCATGTCGGACTACCTTGTGCGCTTCGGATTGGGCCGGAAGGTTGAGCAAGTCAGCGCCGGTGAGATACGCGAAGTGCTCGCCGAACTACGCAAACTGCGTCGGCAAATCCAAGGCGAAGCCACCAACATTAACCAGATCGCACACTGGGCAAACAGCGAACAAAGCTTCCCGGTGGAGGCACGTGAAGTCGCTGCGCAGCTACGCTCCCAAGTCAACCAAATCAACCTGCTGCGCATTAAGCTGGTGGAGCTTTTATGATCCCGAACATCATGCGCGGCGGAGACATTAGCGGACTCGTCCGGTATCTTTTTGGTCCCGGGCGCGCCAACGAACACATAAACCAACACATCATTGTGGGCAGTGAAGACATCGCCGCGCCGTGGGCTTATGGCGGGCGCGTCCTCGAGCAAGACGAGAAACGCATCGTCGCGAAACTCCTCGACCAAAACCGCCTTGAGCACGGCACCGAGATTCTCGGGGAAGTCACCCGCTGGGACTACGAAGCTGAGCGTGCTATCCCTGTTTCTAAAGAAAAAACACCCGCGCATGTCTGGCATTGCAGCTTGTCTTTGCATCCCGATGAGGAACCTTTGAGCGACGAAACATGGGGCGCCATTGCGCGTGATTTTGTTGAGGGGATGGAATTCGACAACCGAGCAACAACCTCGAAGTCGCCCTGCCAGTGGATAGCCGTGCGCCACGGCTACACGAAAAACGGTGGCGACCACATCCACATCGCACTCGTGCTCGTGCGCGAAGACGGCACCAAAGCAAACACGTGGCTCGACTACAAGCGCTCCCAAAAACTGTGCACGGCTTTGGAAGAAAAATACGGGCTAGCGGTTCTCGAATCACGCAAACACAACTACGCTTCCCGGGGCTACAAGAACGAAGACAACAAAGAGCTACGGCTCGATCTGGAAACAGCAATGCGATTAGCCGCCGGGGCAGCTTCTACCGAAAGTGAATACCTCGAAGAACTGAACCGCCACGGTATTTCATTCCGGCCCAGGTATGCCAAGGGTCAAGGTGTTGTCGCCTACACCGTCACCAAACAAGAACCCGGTAAGCGTGCTATTTGGATTGGTGCGGGCAGGGTTGCCCGCGACCTCACCCTCACCCGCCTACGTGCTCGGTGGGACGACAATCCAGTGGAGCGTCGCAAGGCAGCCGACGTATGGAACCCACTCAAAGACTCGGCACCGCATACGCCCGCGCAAGCACGCAATCTTGAAGAAAAAATCCGAGACATCGCCGCAAGTGTTGCTAATGAGAGCGACTTCGCGCAGCATCTGCGTGCGTCGGGCCTGCTCGTATCGGTACGCCTCGACGACGAAGCAAGTGAGGCGGTTTCGTATTCGGTGGCCACTAAACCCGAACCCGGGTACAAGCCCACGTGGTATTCCATGAACCGTATGTCGGCCGACGTCAGTTTGTCGGTGTTGCGCGAATCCTGGTGGGACAACATGCTTACGCGATCGAGCGCGGTAGCGATCTGGAAACCCGCCTCCCGCGCGAGCGACAGCGATGAGGTGCGGGTGTGGAGTGAATTCGGGAAAGCACTCACGGCGACTATCGCCGACATCAAGCACGCAGACACCAGTGACTGCGCAGCAATTGCTGATACATGTGGGCGTGCATCCGCGATCTTCGCCGGCCTGGCAAACGCCTATGGGCCAGAACACGGCCGGGCCTTCGCTCGTGCATCCCAAGTCCTCGGTCGGCGCGCCCAAACCAAACATGCACCCACACCGCGGCGTTACTCGCCTGTTTTCACGAGCGGGTTGCGGGCACTCAGTAGCCTGGGGCGGCCGCGTAGCCGCGCCGCATGGGTGAGTAGTCAGGTCATGGACTCAATGGAGCGTATCGCCGTGGGTATTAACCGTCTCCAAGCCGCACACGGAGAACTAACCCTCGCCCGCCGCACCTTGAAAGAAACCAAGACCGCCCTCGCAACACTCGCCGCGCCTGAACCGCGCACCGATGCCGGCGGTCGGCTTCCAGGAGTGGAATACAGTCCGGTGGACTGGAGCCAATACAACGGCAGCGCGCGCACAGACAGTCAGCTCGGTAACGAGCGAGGCCTCAAGCGCGATAAACCCGAGCAGGGCAGCACTCCGAGTACCGGGTATGGCCTCTGACGCCGGCAGCAGGCTCAAGCCAAGTAGCACGCAAAAAAGAGAGGGAACGTGATGGCAGGACAAGAGCGAAAATTCAAGCCCATGTATGCCGATGAATTCGAGTTTTTCGAGAAATGGCTCGCACCGAACTACCGCCGCTCCATAAACACGGGCTGCACGTGGTGTCCTCTCTGGTGGGACCACCCCGAAGCACGCGTGCGGATGCGAGCCATGTGGGAAGCCTGGGAAATATACCGCTTCGAAAAACCTGTCGGAGGGCTGGCGGCCTGGTTCACTGACGTCGCCGACCCAATGATGAGAGTCTTACTAGACCCCACCAACGTGTTCAAAGGATGCACGGCGACGACGCACTACGCACGCTCTGGTAGCGACCTTTCCTTGCCGTTCGTTTCTTTCACCCAAGAAACCGGAGAAGAAGTAGCTGCGAGGCGCGAAAACGCACCCGCACCAGCGGCACCCACCCCGTCAATCTACTTCCCGGCAATACGCTAGGAAGACTGCCGAGAATGCGCTATTAAAGTGACAGTGGATGGTGCCGTGTAGGAAAGTGAGTAACTGATGATTCCGTTTCCGCGAGGAACTATGATGATAGGTGACGCCCCTCGGGGGCCACTACCGTCCAACTACTCCTATAGACTGGCATGCAATGAAAATTAGAAGCGTGGATCTATTTTGCGGGGTTGGTGGCCTAACTTACGGAGTGAGAGCCGCCGGTATTGACGTGCTCGCAGGATACGATATTGAAGAACGGAGTAGATTCGCATACGAAACTAACAACCCGGGAACGCAATTCTTCCACAAAGATGTGAAAACTATTCAGAAGGGAGAGATTAGCGCTCTCTACCCAGACGACACTGACATTCGCGTGCTCATGGGCTGCGCACCGTGCCAGCCATTTTCTTCATATAATCGCCAGCCGGCCAGCGCCCCATCAAAAAGCTCAAAAATGGAGCTGCTACACTACTTCGGCGTTCAGGTGAAAGACGTTCTCCCCGACGTCGTATCTATGGAGAATGTCCCGAACCTCGCACACGAATCAATCTTCGCTGCATTCACCAGTCTCCTCGAGGAACTGAACTACCACATCGACTGGCGCATCGTAAACACAGCAGATTACGGCGTCCCGCAGTCCCGCCGCCGGCTCCTTTTACTTGCCTCCCGGCTGGGGCCTATTTCGCTACGTCCCCCGACTCATGATGAGACCACGTATGTCACACTGCGCCAGAGAATTGGGAGTCTTCCGAAGCTAGGAGCAGGGGAAACAGATCCGAGAGACAATCTGCATCGAGCACGAGGCTTAAGCGAGATAAACCTGCGCCGGATACGTGCTTCACGGCCCGGGGGGACATGGAAAGAATGGCCAACAGAACTTCTCCCGAACGCTTACCGCAAAGCTTCGGGTAGTACTTTCACCTCGGTCTACGGACGCTTGTCCTGGGATAAGCTCTCCTCAACAATCACTACCCAGTTCATCGGATACGGGTCAGGACGGTTTGGTCACCCCGACCAGGACCGGGCATTAAGCTTGCGTGAAGGAGCCATGCTTCAAACTTTCCCGCAGACATACATGTTCGTTCCGCCCGAAGTTGGCTCGGCCTACCATGTCCAGCCGATAGCAGTCCAGATCGGAAACGCGGTGCCACCTCGTCTCGGCGAGATCATCGGAACATCAATTACCGCCCACTCAAATCATGCCAGCGAGTGACAGTATCTGTGTGGCGACTCGACTGGGGAAAGGCACGATAATAAACGTGAACGAAACGTCGATATCGCAACCGTTGAGTCGTTACTTCCCGTAAGATAACGCTATGGAAGCTGCAGACACAATCGAATTCCACACTGCCAATACGGCCGCTACGCATTTAGGGAGGAAACTTTATAAGAGTTCCCCATCGGCGCTAGCAGAATTGGTAGCAAATTCCTACGATGCATACGCGGACAATGTATGGTTGCAGCTTGAGAGTGGTGGGGACTCAATCATCGTAGCCGACGACGGGGTCGGCATGTCCCGGGACGTCGTATCCCGTCAGTATGCAACGATAGGCAACCCGAAAGAACCCACCGAAACTCCCGAAGGTAAAACTCAGCGTCCCGCAATGGGGAAGAAGGGTATAGGCAAGCTCGCCTCTTTCAGCCTCGGTGACTCCTACACGGTTTACACCAAAGACTCGGAATCTCCAAAATGGTTGTCCTTTACCTTGTGCTATTCCGATATGGTCAAGAAAGAAAACGCAACCTCTTACGCTGCGCCTGTAGCCTATCTTGATGAGCTTCCAGTCGATGTCAGCCACTTCGGTAATGAGACCGGGCTTATCGTCAAGATCTCGGACCTTAGGCGCAAGATTACGGCTGGAACGATTGGTGGTATGGAAACCCAGTTAAAGCGCCGATTCTCACTGCGTGATAGCGAGATTAAAATTCACTTGAACGGGAAAAAGCTGGACCTTTCTCCATTTGAGGATCTGTATCAGCACATAAGGGCAGTGAACTATGTTGGCTTTACGGACGAAGAAATGAAGGAATGGTTCCCCGAAGCCAACGAAGTAACGAGTTATGTGCCTTCATCCGGTAGTGGCATCACCGTGGAAGAAATTTCCCATCTTGTTTCCGAGAAGAAGCTCAAGGCGTGGTTTGGGATAGTCGATAAACCGAAACGACTCAAAGAGATTGGGCTGGGGGGGTGTTCTTGTATACATCAATAACAAAATCGCCGACGAAAACCTCCTAGCGTCGAATCAGTCTGCACAGATGGGTGGACAGTACGTCACAGGCGAGATCTACGCGGATTACCTCAACGACCGTCCAGAAGACCCCATAACTTCCTCGCGTCAAGGGCTAGACGAGTCCGATGAGGAAGTAGAATTAATTATGAAACTCGCTAAAGCTATGGAAGGTAAAGCGATAGCCCAGTGGGACGCCTATAAAGACAAGGTTGCGCCCGAGCGACTGCCTGATCGAATTAAAAATAACGAGAAGTACAGAGAGTGGGAGCGTAAACTTTCGCCTTTGCAAAAGACGTTTAATACCAAGCTTTTGCGAATTGTGGATTCATTTGATGATTTTAAAAATGATGGTGATCAGTGGATGTCTGATCGAGAAAAGGTTGCGTTTATCAATAGTGCGACCACACTCGTTGAAAGCTTGGAACTGCTTGAGATAGACAATGTTATTAAAGTGGTGGAAAGTGGTGATACTGACAGTTTGTACCAGCTTGTAGCCCGCTATATGGGCAATGTTGCACGGTGGGATACTGTTCAGATGGCGGAAGCTGCGGCGAAACGCTTCAATGCAATACAGCACTTGCAACGACTGGTAGATAAAGATATGGAGGTTGAAAAGGCCTTTGAAGACTGTCTTTTTGATAATCCATGGCTTCTCAATCCTTTCTGGAACAGGTCGACTAAGTCGGACGAAGAAATCCAGGTTGCAAGACAGTATTTTGTAAAGCTTCGGGACAAAATGGGTGAGAAACATAAGCGTAGGTTTATTGATATATATGTCGAAGTGAGGGTGTCAAATGGTTTGTGTAAATGCTTGATTTGACTAAGAAATTGAGGATTAACTATGACTATGACGGATGCTC